>JAEZFH010000168.1 GCA_023437885.1 Bacillota bacterium
CTCCTATGCCCCCTGCAATGCATTCCGGGAAGTTCGCTGTCCTTCCTGATTAACTTGAACACGGATATCAATCACTGAAATTGATCCCTGCTACCTTTGCCGAAATCTTCTGCTGTTGAAGTCCGGCATTCGCTCCCTCTGCAATCTCCTCCCGGTATAGGGACAGGATCTGAACCAGCAAATGGTTCTTCGCCTCCTGGGAAAGGGTATCAAAGGCTGCCACGGCCATTTTTGCCGGCACCTCGTTCATCCCGAGAAATATCCGGGCAAGGTCTCCGGATTTATCCTGCTTCTGTGCCATTTGCTCCAAAAGCCTGGGAAGGAGCTGCTCCAGCACCAATTTATAATTAATCTCCTCTAAACTGATCTCTAGTTTAATCACATCATACACCGCCTTATCTGTATCCAATATATTCAGGGCCTCTATCTGCAATCCGGGCAGCTCCTTTGCCAGGAATTGATTCATTCCCTCCCGGAAACGCTCCAGATTCCGCAATACCAGATGATATGCAAACGTATCCATCGTTTGCTGGGGAATCAGATTCAATATTCCCTTGGCCAGGGCACTGGTTTCTCCGTCCTTAACCAAAAGCTTACCCGCCAGCTTCATCGCAATATTATTGCCGCCGGAAGGTTTAACAAAGGCTTCCGGTATAAACCGTTCCGCAATCTGCTCGTAATCCACCTCTGTCAGCTTCATTTTTATCTTTAACATAAACTCACCCCCTGTCTGCTTACAATATTCCGTCATCCTTGTATAACAAAACGAAATGATCTGGATACACCATATCATTTCGTCTGTTAAATATTTCCTATATTATTATATCATGAATGAAAAAAAGTGTCCATAATCTATTCTTCTATTTTGACAGTTCTTCTCTTCCAGCGTCCTGAGAAAAAGAACAATAAGCCGAGAACGATGGTTGTTGCGGATGCCAGAGGCACCGCCAGACCCACTCCCGGCAGTCCCAGCCCCACTACATTACTCAGCAGATATGCCATCGGAATCCGGATTACAATGGCTGACAGGATATTACTGAATAAGGAGAAGGTAGTATGCCCTGTTCCGATAAAAAACCCGATCAGACAGAAGGCGACAGGAACCAGAAGGTAATCAATGGAAAAGGCTCTCAGGTAGGGAACTCCGACCGAGATCAGCTCCGGGTCTGTGGAGAACATACGTAGCACAGCCTCCGGCGATACGGTAGTTAATATAAAAATCGGTATCGATATCATATAGGCCAGCGCAATCCCTGTCAGCATCGTCTTAATCGCCCGGTCCTCTCTCTCTGCTCCGATATTCTGAGCTACCATAGCAGAGATCGCCGCATTCATGGCGATTGCAGGAAGAATAGCAAAGCCGTTATACTTTCCTACCGCACCGACAGCCGCAGACGCCGTCACACCCATATAATTCACCAGCATTGTCATAAACAGGAAGGACAGATTACTGATCAAATTCTGGATTGTAAGAGGTATTCCCAGCTTCAGGATGCTCTCCAGCTGCCCCATATCAATCCGGAAGGATTTCAAATTAAAATCAAATACAAATTTCTTTCTTCTAAGATAGATAATACACAATATCATGCTCAATGCCTGTGATATAATGGTTGCAACCGCTGCTCCCATTGCACCCAGCCTGAATACTCCTACCAGAAGCAGATCCAATCCGATATTTACAGCGCAGGCAATCGTCACAAAATACAGCGGGCTTTTACTGTCTCCCATCCCGCGCATAATAGCACTCAGGGCATTATATCCAAAGATAAATACAGTTCCGAGGGCAGTTATCATCAGATAGATATTCGCCTCAGCAAAGGATTCCTCCGGGGTATGTATCAGCCGTAAGATCGGCTCCTTCAGCAGCAGCATCAGTGCTGTAAGAACGACTGCCGTCACGATCAGGGAAGTTAGCAGCGTGCCGATGATTTTCTGCAGCTTCTTTGTCTTCTCCGCACCAACGGATTGGGCTATCATTATGGTACCGCCGGTGCTGATGCCGATTGCCACATTGAGGATCAGCATGGTTACCTGGCCTCCGATGTTGACTCCGGACATGCTGGCTGTTCCGTTGAATTGCCCGACAATGACCATATCTGCGACACTGTACAAGGTCTGTATTATATTCGAGATAATAAATGGTATGGCGAAGATAATCAACTGTTTTGCCACATTCCCCTTCGCCAGATTCTTTTGTTCATACATTGCTTTTACCTATTCCTTCTATGATAATTTTAAACGCGATTCCTTTCTATTCTAAACTCAAATATCAACAACGTCAATCAAAAACTCCGGAAAGCCGTTACCTGCCTGCTGTCATTTCAATCGTTTCTCCTCTGACTCACACCTATTATTTGTTCCTTCTACAGCCCTTAGGCCTCATTAGCGGAAACTCTCCGCTTTCCCTGATCTTGTTAAAACGGTTCATACGTTCCGTCTTTATCATTGCTGCGTCTTCCTTTGCCATTACACCAAGGTCTGCTAGCTTGTCCAAGGTTTTGTTCTGCGCCGCCAGCTCATGTTCCATCAGAGCATATACCTCATTCTTTTGGCCTGTCGTTAGAGTATCCCATTTCTTAATGGCATTGTTCATCTTTTCTTCAAAAAGTGCACGATTGCCCTTTTGATCCTTTTCCTTTTCCGACACTTGCTCTGTCTGTGCAGGTGCTTTGGCCGCAAAGGCAGTAACCGGATGAATTCCAAGCATCGCTGTCATTACTGCGACAGCGAATCCAAATAATCGCGTTTTGTACATATTGTTCCCTCACTTTCTCAACGGCAGCAGGCAGGGAATCAACTTTCTACGTTAGTATTGCCCAAAGTTGTGAAGGAATTGTGAGACAAATATAAAATGAAATATTTTCCTTTATTTATGCTTTTATGAAAGCTCCAGATGATAGGTCCTGGAGCTGTTTCTGTATTCTCTCGGAGTGATACCGTAAGTCCTGCGAAAATGCGCCGAAAAATTGGAATGCGAACTAAAACCCAGATGGCTTGCAATTTCCTGCAGGGTATGCTCCGAATAGGTCAGCAGCTGTTTGGAGGTCTCCAGCTTCTCATACAATACATATTCTGTTAATGTTTTCCCTGTCTCCCTGTGAAACAGGCCGGACAGGTATTGAGGCGTCAGATTGCACAGCTTTGCCAGATCCGTGAGCATAATCTGATAATGCAGATGGTCAAGAATATATGCGATGCACAGGGAAACCGGGTAGGAAAATGCCTTTTTATTTTTAGACCGGGCCACTCTTTTGGCAAAGTCGTAATAAGCAACGGCAAAGAGATGAAGCACCTCTTCTATCTTCTTACTTATGTCCGCTTTCTGGGCATATACATCACTTAGATTATAGGCTTCAATCTCCGGTACTCCCCCCTCGATGGCGCTCCGGGTCGCCAGGGTCAATCCGGCAATAAATGCATATCTGGCCTGTCTCAGCGGGTCCTTCGACATACATCCCATCAGCAGGTCCCTCTCACTGATTTCCATAAGGCATTCTTCTAATTTCTCCGGCTCACCTTTTTTAATGCAGCTTAGCAGCTTCTCTTCCATCCGGTACATAATCGTGGAATCCAATGTTTCCCTTTGATCGAACATTGCCTGGCGGTAAGCCTTTACGATATCCTTCGGCGTCTCCTTATAGAAGGTATCCTTTATTGTATTTGTATTGAACTTCATCTTCATACCTGCTTCCCCCTTTTTGCAACGAATCCTTCCCTTTCCTTCTTTAACATAAAGATATCACACCGTCTCGGAACCCGCAAGGAAATTTGCATGAAAATCACTATAGTAATCTTAAAATCGAGATAGTTTCTTCCAGCACATCTGATATTATTAAATTGAAGTATTTGTAACTATAAATACATCATAACGGAGGTATTGTATGGATTATAAAGCAAAAGCAAGTAATTTGTTGAAACAGATGTCCCTGGAGGAGAAGGCCGGTCTTCTAAGCGGAAAAAATTTCTGGCAATTGAAGGGAATTGAACGGCTGGGTCTGAAGCCTCTTATGATTACCGACGGTCCCCACGGACTGCGCAAGCAGGAGGGCAATTCCGACCACCTGGGTCTAAATAAGAGTGTCCCTTCCACCAGCTTTCCTACCGCCAGTGCAACTGCCTGCAGCTTCGATCCGGAGCTATTGCACCGCATGGGGCAGGCCCTCGGCGAGAAATGCATTTCCGAGGAAGTAGCCGCCATTCTCGGACCCGGGGTAAACATAAAGAGAAGCCCCCTGTGTGGCCGTAATTTTGAGTATTTCAGTGAGGACCCCTACCTGGCAGGGGAAATGTCCGCGGCTCTGATACAGGGTATCCAAAGTATGGAGGTGGGAACCTCCCTGAAGCATTATGCCGTCAACAACCAGGAATCCTCCCGGATGACTGTGGATGCCCAGGTAGATGAACGGGCTCTGAGAGAAATCTATCTGGCCGGCTTTGAGGCCGCAGTAAAGAAGTCCAAGCCCTGGACTGTTATGGCCAGCTATAATAAAGTAAACGGCACCTATGCCTGCGACAATTCCTACCTGTTGACGGATATCCTCCGGAAAGAATGGGGCTACGACGGCATTGTTGTAAGCGATTGGGGTGCAGTCAATGACCGCGTCGGCAACGTTCGGGCAGGGATGGACCTGGAGATGCCGGGAACCGGAGCCGATTCAGATCTGGAGGTAGTAGAAGCTGTGAAGAACGGAACCCTGTCCATGGCAGAGGTCGATCTCTGTGCACAGCGGGTACTGGAATTCATCCTGAAGAGTATGGAGGAAAAGCCTGCACCGAAGAACGGTAACCAGGAGCACCATAAGCTGGCACGTGAGATTGCCGCCAAATCTGCCGTACTGCTTAAGAACGAAGCTTCCATCCTTCCGATCTGTCCCACCGCCAAGGTAGCAGTGATCGGTGAGATGGCCAGGACACCCAGGTACCAGGGTGCCGGCAGCAGCCGGATCAACCCCGCTTTCCTGGACAATGCTTTTGACGCCTTGCAGGAGGCCGGAGTAACGCTGTCCTACCGTCCGGGCTATCGTCTGGGAACCAAGGCAGTGGATCATACTATGATCGAGGAGGCCTGCAGCCTGGCAAAGGAAAGTGATGTGGCTCTGGTATTTGCCGGACTCCCGGATGAATATGAAAGCGAGGGCTTCGACCGTACCACCCTGTTTATGCCGGAGAGCCATAACCGCCTTATTGAAGCTGTAGCTAAAGCAAATCCCAATACAGTGGTTATTCTCCAATTGGGGGCCCCTATTGTTATGCCCTGGAAGGACCGGGTTAAGGGAATCCTGCTCATGTATCTGGCAGGCCAGGCCGGCGGAGGAGCGACAGCAGACCTTCTTCTTGGCAAGGTGAATCCCAGCGGAAAGCTGGCGGAAACCTTCCCGAAGGCTCTTGAGGATAATTCCAGCTTTGCTTATTTCCCGGGTACCAGCAAATCCGTTCAATACCGGGAAAGCATCTATATCGGTTACCGTTATTATGATACGGTGAAAAAGGAAGCAGCTTATCCCTTCGGATATGGTTTATCCTATACCTCCTTTGAATACAGCAATCTGCAGGTGGAGGAACTGGACTCCTTACATTACAAAGTTTCCGTTGATGTAACAAATACCGGGAAGGAGAGCGGCGCGGAAATTATTCAGCTCTATGTGCACTGCAATTCCTCTTCCATCTTCCGTGCAGAAAAGGAATTAAAGGGCTTTGCAAAGCTATTTCTGGAGGCCGGACAGACAAAGAACGCACAAATTCTCCTGGATAAGAGAAGCTTTGCATACTATAACACTGCTGTGAAGGATTGGTGTGTGGAAGGCGGAGCATATCAACTGCTGATTGCCGCCTCCAGCACAGATATCCGTCTGAGCGCTGAAATCAGCCTCACCGGCGACGGCAAGGAAGCCTTACTGGCTGACCTGTATCAGCCGCTTACCCAGTACCGGACCCCCGGCTTCCCTTTCAAAATCAGCGATGAGCAGTACTTCCGGCTTCTGGGCTACACACCGAAGCCGGATACCTTCGGTAAACCCTATACGAAGGATTCTACTATGGGAGATATCAAGGACACTGCCGTTGGCAAGCTTATGAATGCCGCAGCAAAGGGTGCCATGAAGAAAATGATGAAGGACAATTCAGACCCGACCATGGTTTTGTTAATGGAACGGGCTGCCATGGAAGCTCCGCTGCGTTCCATGAAAATGGTAGGCGGACTTACCAATAAGAAAGTCCAAGGTCTGGTTGACCTGGCGAACGGCCAGGTAATCAAGGGTGTGAAGAATATGTTGAATAAATAGCCTTCTTCGACATGTAAAATATGCTGAGTAAGCGGTTCTCTCCTGCTTGCAATTATGTTAAGCAAATATCCTTCTTCCACTGGTATTATGCTGCTTTCATACCCTTCTCCGAACTTCTGTTTATTATTTGATTACAAACAGCAGGAG
>JAEZFH010000170.1 GCA_023437885.1 Bacillota bacterium
TCCGGAAACAACTACCTGGGTGCCAGAATCATTGACTACCAGATTCTGGAATGGTTTCTGTCCGAAGTCAAGGCCAAAGGCTATGAGGAAGAATATGCCGATATTATCAAGCACAATCCAACCGCCGCCAATGCGTTGCTGATGAAGTGCCGCAAAGCAAAAGAGGAACTATTCTCAACCAATCTAAATCAGATACAGATTGAGTTTGGGTCTTGGAAACCGCTGAAGCTGACCAGGATAATTCTTGAGGATTTAATAAATCAGCCTGTCCTTCCAGTGATAACCAAATACCTGAATTACCCGGAGACAGTTAAGGAACAGTTTCGTAATAAAAGCTGGAAGCAGGCCTTCCAATCCTTCCTGGCATCTGAAGCCAGGGAATTACAGAACAGAGGAATTGCAATCCACACGATATTAATGACCGGCAGCGCTTCACAGATGCCTTTTATTACGGATATCATCCGTCAGGTGTTCCAAGGATGTGCCATTTATCCGGATCAAGACCCTTCCAAAACCATCTCCAAAGGGTTGGCTTTGGTTGGACAATCCAATGAGAAGTCTGTCAAATTTCAAAATGATGTTCATGATTTTTTGGAAGAGGGCATGCCAGCAATTGTCGGTAATAATCTTCCATTTCTGGCGGATCAGATCGGAGCGGTGATATCCGAAATCATCTGTGATGATATTATTATGCCAAAGCTCAGGGATTGGAAAAATATGAAATATACCACAATGAAGGCGGCCATTGATGATATTGAAGCTAACTGCAGTGAGAAGAAAATTGGAGAACTGTTACAGAGTAATCCAAAATGCCGGAGTATCATCCAATATTGGATTATTAATAAGGTTGGCGCAGATGTCGCTTTGAAATTGAAGGAATTATGCAATAAATACCAGGTGAATGAATTTACCCTGAACGAGCTGAATATCATGGATATCTCAATCGGAAGCAATATTGGTGGAGCCGGGCTGTCAAAGGATATGCTAGCTTCCATACTGTCTCCCGCCGATATGCTGAGTTCCGTCGTTGCTGTAATCACAGGCATTCTGGTTGCAATCATCACCCCTACCTTATTGGGTGTGGTAATTGGAATTATTTCATACATATCCGTAACTCTGGCAGCAATTATTTTCACAATTTTGGCGGCCATACCCTTATGGGGGTGGGGCATCCTGCTTGCAATCACCGGCTACGGTGCGGCAAAGCTGGTAAGCCAGGGCTGGGATTCTGTGAAGGACTCTATCTCTGATAAGATCATCACAGCAAATCTGCCGCGCAAAGTCAGGGACCTGGTATCGGAAGCAAAGCTTAAGGGGGCAATTGATAATAAGCGCAGCACCATCCATATTAAGATTAAGGAAGCAATGCTTTCCGACAGCTCCAAAAATAAAATCAAAGCAAGTATTTCCTCATCCATGGAACAGCAGGTAAAGATTAAGGCGGATGATATTAAATATGTCATAGAAAGTCATTAAAAAAACGGGTTAAGCCCAGCAAAAAGTAAAATGAGTAAAATAAGTATTATGAGTAAAAAGATTGATACAAGGGAGGATGTTGATATGGAACAGGCTCAGGAAATGGAAACCTTTCAAAAAATAGAAAACACCGATATCAGCAATGCTGTTTCAGAGATACCTAAATTTGATATTCCCAAGTCGATGGAGCAGCTTGCACCTCCGGATGCAGTACAAACGGAGATGATAGCGGAAGCGGTAAAAGATATGGGCTCTTTTGAGTTCGGTCAATGGGAGAAGCTCTCCCCGGAGGAGCGAATATCAGCGGTACAGCAGCTTGAGAATAAGGTGGCGGAGATAGAGATGAGGCCTCCTATGCAGGTAAGCATACAGGACTTGGGTGACGGTTATTATGGCTATCAGGATTATGCCAACGGCAGCATTGTTATTAATTCCGATTTAATGGCGAGCAAGGAATACAAGGACTATTATGAGGTACTGGATACATTATTTCATGAAGGAAGGCATGCCTATCAATTTACCAATGTATTTGGCCATGCGACGGAACAAAATTCGGAATTGGTTGAGGCATGGAGAATTAATCTTGTGGACTTAGGCTATGAAAGCGGGAAGAGCGGTATTCTTGATTTCAGAAATCTTGGCTTCAAACGGTATCTCGCACAGCCGATCGAGGTGGATGCCAGAGTATTTGCCGAGGATGTAATGAAGCAGATTGGCATCACCCGCGGCGGTAATGTATAGCATAGGACATAGAAGGAGGAAGTGGGATGAATATAACGGAAAAATTGACGGAGCAATATCATTACAATAAAAAAGAAGCAGAAACGGTGGCCGGGGACTTGAAGGGTTTAGACAGCAGATTAGTTCCTTTATACCGGCGATGGCTGGAGGAGAATGCAGAGGATGATGACCGGCAGTTCGAAGGATATTCCGTGCATATGCTGAAGCAAAAGTTTCATATGAATTATATTGCAGCACTGTTGACTCTGGACTGGCTTGTGAAAGAACCGGAAGAAGCAAAGAAACAGATAAGCAAGGGTATAAAATAATTATGAATTAAATGAATTGAATAAATTAGAACAAAGGATACCGCTTCTCTAAAATAAATAATATTATTTGGAGAGGCGGTATTCTTCGTGGTATTCTTTTATGAAGACAATCCGCGAAGCAATCCTTCACCATAGTGTTGTAATAAAAATATGGATAAGCTATAATTTATTTAAGATAGTGATTATGGAGCTATTAGAATCCGGGTCCTGTATCTCAATTAATTTCAAGATGTAAATAATGCCGGTATCAGAAGCTGTCCGGAGCTGAGGATAAATATGAACCGGATCTTTGCAAGGAATTATTTACACTTTCCAAGCATGTGGAGCAGGAACCGTAAAAATAAGGAGAACCCAATATGAAATCATTAGTAATCGCTGAGAAGCCCTCAGTTGGAAGAGATATAGCCAAGGTATTAAAATGTTCAAAAAATATAAACGGAGCCTTTGAGGGAGATCGCTATATTGTCACCTGGGGGCTGGGTCATCTGGTGACTTTAGCTGATCCGGAGGTTTATGATGTAAAGTACAAAGAGTGGAAAATGGAATATCTCCCGATGCTGCCGAAGAAGTTTGAACTGGTTGTGATGAAACAGACAAATAAGCAGTATCACGTTGTTAAGACGCAAATTCACCGAAATGATGTGACAGCTATCATTATCGCTACTGACGCAGGGCGGGAAGGTGAATTGGTTGCCAGATGGATATTGGAAAAAGCAAATAATAAAAAGCCGCTTAAGAGATTATGGATTTCATCGGTTACAGATAAAGCAATTAGAGAAGGCTTTGCTCACCTGAAGGATGGAAAAGAGTATGAAAACCTCTACCAGGCTGCGGTTGCCAGAGCAGAATCGGATTGGATTGTTGGAATGAATGCGACAAGAGCCCTTACCTGCAAATATAATGCCAGCCTTTCCTGTGGACGCGTTCAGACACCGACGCTGGCAATGATCGCAAAAAGAGAAGATGAAATCAGACGGTTTACCCCGGTTCCCTATTACGGAATGATTGGCAGGGTAAATGGAATGACAATTACCTGGACCGATCAAAAAACCCACGGACACTCGATCTTTGACAAAAGCAGGATGGAGGAGCTGCTAAGAGCAGTAAAAGGGAAAAGCGGAGTGGTAACCGAAGTTAATTCCACGATGAAAAAAACATTTTCACCCGGATTATATGATTTAACAGAGCTTCAAAGGGATGCAAATATACGATATGATTTATCTGCAAAGGATACGCTGAATATCATGCAGCGTTTATATGAGAATCACAAAGTGTTAACCTATCCAAGAACCGATTCCAGATATCTCTCCACCGATATTGTGGGCACCCTGAAGGAGAGATTGGAGGCAATCAGCATTGGGCCATATAAGAAATTTGCAGCAGCATTAGCAAGAAAACCAATTGTAGCGAACTCCTCTTATGTAGATAACCAGAAGGTCAGCGATCACCATGCAATCATACCGACGGAACAATATGTGCAGCTTGAGAATATGAGTTCCGAGGAGAGAAAAATCTATGACTTGGTAGTGAAGAGATTCCTTGCCGTCTTGTCACCGCCTTGTGAGTACGAGGAAGTAACCATAAAAGTGCAGGTAGAAAAGGAAGAATTCACTGCAAAGGGTAAAATTATAAAAGCCTTGGGATACAAGGAAATCCATGAGAATTCACCGGAAGATGAAATGGATAACGCAAGGTTACCGCAGATAAAGAA
>JAEZFH010000176.1 GCA_023437885.1 Bacillota bacterium
ATCAACAGCTAAGCCTATATCTTCCATGCTTTCTCTCTCGGCTGCTTTCCGGCTGTCATCCCCAGCAATTGCTGAACCGCCTACGGTTAAGTCCCACATATTCGGATAACCCTTTTTCCAAGGTTGGCGTTTCTGTATCAAAAGCTGGTTTTTACTATTAAAAATACATACATGTACAACCAGATGAAACTCACCCGGTTTCAAAGATTCACCCCGCCTGCGCGTTTCACCGGTCAATCTCCTGTTTATATCATAGATATCCCAAAGCTCATCATCACTGGCCTGCTGGCAGGCCATATTCACAGCTTTATTCATCATTCTTTCTCACTTTCCGGACATCCTTATTTTTATCGACAGTATAAGCATAATATCGGATTTGCCGCATTAAATCTTCTTTTATCTTTTTTATATATTCTACTGATTTTGAATAAAGCTTTCTACTGAGTCCCTGCATAATTCAAGAAATGTTTCTTCTCCAATGGTATTTATCTTAAAGAATACTGCCTGACTACCTCCTGAGGTAATCGCACTTACAAATAGATCTTCGCCGGTTCCAACAATTGTTATGCGCATGCTTACACGATTACCTCCAGCCATACTGTACCGTTCATAAACCCGGACAGCTACATGTGAATCTGCCAAGTCAATATCACTACCATCCTCATAACTTGCTGAAGAACTGCCATTAGTAATATCTCTATGGATCCAATTTAATAAATCATTAAAGCTTCCTTTTAATCTTCGTTCATATTTAGCCATGATTCGAATCCTTCCTTTCATTAATTGTAGAGATCAGTCCATACAGGTCAGTTATTTCATAATCGATAGTAACGTCATTATTTAATAATGTTATCCTATAGCTTATGTATCAAGCCTGCGCGTATTCTTCTTATTATTTAGTACTCAAATAAACATAATAGAAAGTTGATTTTACTGCTCAATTACGAAAGATTGCGTGTCAAACTTACTATCTTTCATGCATTAGTCTCCAATTTATCCTATCCAAAAATTCTAAACATCTTTTTCTTATAAAATGGTTCCACTTTCTCGACTGCACCTTTTCCAAAGCTACTTGATAAGGAAACAAAATCAAGATTTATGCCTTTAGAAAAAGGAACTCCAGCATTTGCAATGCCACTAAAAATTTCATTTTTATCGCCAGAGAAGTCAACAACAAAAAGATAACTTTTCTCATCATCTTTTATCATTAATCTTAGATATGCGGCATTAACATTCTTGTTAGTTTTAAGATATTTACAAATCGCATTAATCATCTCTTGAGGATACTCTGCTGGCTTTCCAAGCATAACCTTCGTATCTTTCTCTGTTACCTGTTCTTTTATTATTGTGCTTTGAGTTGAGCCTTTTGCTACACTTTCAATAACCTTAAGCATATCTTCCGTCAACGTAATATTTACTCCATATGGATTAATAGAAATGCCATCTGCCTTATCAATAAAATATTTGATATCTTCAAAGGTCGCAATATTACCACTAAACTTTTGCTCTTTATCAAATCTTCTGAATTCATTCCAATCAGTAAAAAATGGATAGAAGCTTTTATCTTCTGAATTCGTTATTAATGGGAATTGCATAATACTCTTTTCCTTTACAACACATTCTCCGCTATCTGCATTTGTTTTTTCCATGTTCATTTTACTTGTATCAAAAGGCATAAGGTATTTCGCATCATATATTTCCTTAAACATATTTTCTTCCATATCACGAGTTACTCTTTTTGTACTCAACCCCTGAAAGAAACGGTTAGCGGTACAAACTAATGAAGGATTCAATATAGGCCTGCTTATTTCGGGAACATCTGAAAAATCCGGCTTATCAATAACATCAAACAAACTCATAACCAAATGAGTCTGACCGTTGTCAATCACAAGCATTTCAAAACCACTTCGATACAAATCGCCAAACATTAACATCCTTTGTTCTTTATTGTTTTCTATAGGTTTAATAAATATCTGTTGCTGCATCATATAATCCTGATATTCGTAGTAGTATTGTTTTTCCGTAAATATGTAGCCTGTTGGCTTACCATTTTCAAAATCAAGATAGTAATTATTTGTGTATGGCATAGATGGAGCCCACAATAATTCTTCAGTTTTAATACGTTCAATTATTTCACTATACACCTGCTTATCTTTAGTTGAATCAAACTGTTTAATGATCTGTTGTATTGTTTCCATAATACCAATCCCTTTTTCTTATTATATTGAGGAGAGCCCCTTAACACGAAGGAAAGTCCTTTATGACAATGTATGTAGCACATGTGCTATGATTGCGTATCACTTAACCCATTCATTTAATGATTAGTGAAGTGATTTGCCCATCATGACCATACTATTCCGACTGCTGTACCCACGTTTTTGATAATACCTCTCTGTTTCATCCATACGAGAAGTAAATAGATAAGTTTCATCAATACCTTGCTCTAATAAAAGTTTTTCAAATTCATTTAACAATTCAGTTCCAATACCTGTACCTCTTAAATTTAATCGAACACAAAATTCTTTTATATTGAAATGTGTACAATCAAAAAAAGGCTCTGAATTCCCCAAAATCATACCACAAATTAAGTTTTCTTGTAAGCAAACAAGGCCAAAAAAACCTTCACAATTCATCATCTGATGTAAACGTTTAGTTACAGTATCAATTGTCCACTTATCATTCCAAGGGGGTGCATTAAAAGCTTCAACATACATTTTTGCAAGTTCTGTTAAATGTTCCTTTTGCATAGTTTCATATATCATAAGTCGTTTTCTCCTGTCCAATATATAAATAATCAATCGTTCACAATAGTTAACTATAGCGAACCTTTTTCCTTATTAAAATTATATATTTGCTTAATATCCATATATTTGTCTAACAGAGCATTATTTATCTTGACTTTTATAAGCAGGATTATTGCTATTATCTGCAGCTCGATTTCCTACTAAAATATAGTACCATATTTTACAAATATCCACAAGAAAGTTTGACATCATTGAACACATCTCATTAGAATTGTGTGAGTAGAATTAACAAGACACCTACCGTCCATAATCAGGTATATATTATCCTACTTCTATACAAAAAAGAACTGGGAGCATCTATTAACCCCCAGTTAAAATGTATTGGTATTATTAAAATCCTAAAATAATCATTAATATATAATTTTCTTAAAATTCCATCAATGCCCTGTATTTACTACTTTTAAACTTTTACATATTCATCATAATACCCTCGAAATCTCCATCCCTTCTGCCTCATTCCTTCACTGCTCCCCCTGTTACCCCAGACATAATCTTCTCTGACAGCAGGATATAAAGTACAAAGGTCGGTATTACAATAATGATTATAGCCGCAAACAGAGCCGACCAGTCTCCCGTGCTCCTCATTCCTTCCACAATTGCCTGCAGCCCCAGTGACAGCGTTTTCCGGCTATCCGTGCTTGCAAAAATCAATGCCCACATATATTCATTCCAAAGACTGATAAAATTAAAGATAGTAACTGTTATTATCCCCGGCTGGGCGAGGGGAAAAATCACCTTCCAAAATGCTTTGATATGGGAACACCCTTCCAATAAGGCGGATTCCTGTATGCTCTTTGGCAAGGAAGAGAAAAAACCAAAGAGATAAAATAGTGTAAAGGGCGCACATATGAAAATATATATTAAGATCAAAGCAGCCGGCGTATCGTTGAGTCTCAGTCTGCTTACAATCATAAACAGCGGAATCATCAGCATGATGCCCGGGATTCCCATAGTGGATACATAGGCTCCTCGGATGAGATTCTTCCCCGGGAAGGAATAGTTGGCGATTGCATAGGATGCCGGGGCAACCAGGAAGATCACCCCTGCACAGCCAAGGGCTGTATAGAGTACGCTGTTAAAAAAGTATTTAAATACATTATAGGTCTGAAATACCCTGAGATAGTTCTCAAAATGCAGTCCTGATTTCAGGACGCTGTCGGAGAATATCTCCTTTGTGGTACTTAAGGATGCTCCTACCACCCACCCCACCGCGACAAAGGTAAAGATTACCCAGAGTACGATAATACCTCTTCCGGCGGCAGTTAAAATACTTATATTCTGAAGCTTCTTTTTTAAATTCTTCATAGGGCACCTCCTTTTAGCCTTCCCGCTTTTCTTTGCCGAAGATCAGATACACCAGCGAATACACCGCAACAATGGAAAGAGTCAGAATCACGCCGACTGCCGCAGCCGGGCCTACCTGCAGGGATCCGCTGCCCCTTGCGTGCCCTGCGCCGAAGGCAAGGGTATACATATAGCTTGCCGGCACCAGGGTGCTCTCCGCCAAAGGATTGGCTCCAAATACTCTGGACCACAGAAAAAAGTTAATGGAACCGCTTGCCCAGAATATCAGGCAGGTCTTTGTTGATTCCTTTAACAGCGGCAATGTGTTCTTGAAAAAGATATGTATCTTCCGGGCTCCGTCCAGTGCGGCACTTTCATAATATTCCTGGGGAACCTGCTCCATGGCGGCCATATATATAATCATATAGTACCCGACGGAACCGAAGCAGAATGCAATCAGCATTGCCCAAAAGGCATTGCTTTGATTTGTCCAGGGGATATTGGCCAGGTTCTTCATCCCAAGAACGGTAAATACCTTCTTAAATAATCCGAAGTTATTGCTGAATATATACTGTGACCACATAAATGCCAGTGCAATCGGAGTAATAATATTCGGCAGGTAGATAATCGCTTTAAAAAAGCCCTTCCCCTTGAATTTCCCCTGCATCACCGCCGCAAAAAATAAAGCAATGACGAACACCGCCGTCCCTCCGATGAATAAAATCAACATAATATTCTTATATGAGGAGCAGAACAGCTCATTCTTCAATAAAAACCTGTAGTTGTCCAAGCCGACGAAATTCCATGTACTTACGGGTGCCGACAGGGTTTTTGTTTCAAAGAAGGACATATATACGGTACGAAGCGTAGGGTAAAGAAAAAATACAAGATAAACCACTACAATCGGAAGTATAAAAGCCAGTATCATTTTACGTTCGCCCTTTTTCATGTAAAGCCTCCCTTCCTTTCCAATAAAAAGGGGGATTATAATCTATCCCCCTGGTAAACCATCCATTTAAAACTGATCCGCCTGTTATTGGAGCTGTTTTTTAATATTTGCCAAGCAGTCCTCTGCGGTTAATTCTCCGCCGATCACCTTTGTAATCTCTGTCTGCATAACGGATAAGCCAAAATCCGTCTCTACGCCGGCTGCATAATTGATGTTGGCTGTCAGACTGGCGACCATCTGTTTCTGTTCGGCAACATTCTCCGGCCAATCCGCACCGTTGGAGCAGGGAACCAACCCGTTATCGGAAAACTCCTGCTGGGTTTCATCCGAGATGAAGAATCTGAGCAGCTCATATACTGCATCCTTATTCTGTGTTGCGGCACTTACCATAAAGGCTTGCCCGCCAATGCTATTTTGTGTAATAGGAACCGAACTTCCCGCCATGGCAGGCGTTGCAAATTCTCCCCAACGGAAGCCTTCTCCGGCAATCTCGGCAACCTCTACCGGCAGCCAGGTTCCGTTCATCGTCATGGATGCATTGCCAAGAGCAAATTCAGCCTGGCCCGCGGGATAAATATTGCTGTCAATATAGTCAGAAAAATATCCCTTCGCTGCAAAATCCTCTATATTCTTAAGCACTTGAAGCACCGCCGGATCATCCCATAATTCCTTAAAGTTTGCCGCTTTATTATCTGCCAGTGCATAGGTATTTTCTGTTCCAATCGCTCTTTGGAGCGCATAACCGTAGATCAATGTCATATATACATCATCAATGGTAATCGGTGTGTAGCCTGCCGCCTTTAACTTCTCACAGGCAACCGCCAATTCATCCCAGGTGGTCGGAACTGCTTCAATCCCTGCTTTCTCAAAATGCTCCTTGTTGTAAAACCAGCTCATAACATAAGGTGCATAAGGAACGGAATGATATCCGGTCAGACCGGCTTCCGTACCCAACGCTTCATCCCAGTTCACCAGTCCTTCCAGTACGGAATCCTTTACGGTTACACCCTGAGA
>JAEZFH010000191.1 GCA_023437885.1 Bacillota bacterium
CCTCGATACTGATTCTTTCATTTTTAGTGATGCCCTCATTGTTTGCGCTTCCCTCAATTTTTGTGCTTCCCTCATTTCTTGCACTTCCCTCATTTCTTGTGCTTCCCTCATTGTTAGTGATTTCCATTCCATCATTCTCCTTATCTGATTAATTGAATCAAAAAACCCGCACCTCTAATTGCTTAGAGGGCGGGATTACTCACGCGGTACCACCTCATATTTATCGGCTGCTCTCACAGCCGACCTCTTTAAGTACGCCAATACTACCCGGTAGCAAGGATCCTCTTATCCGGGTTGAATCATTCTGGTTATACTCTAGCACGATAACGGGTGCAAGGGTTCCGTCGGCAGCCTACTTAGATTTCTCTGTTCGGTGCGAAGCTCAAAGATGTATTCAAAATGAACCTTCTTGCCCCTCTCATCCGCCGGTTGCTTTCTGTAAGTCAGTTTCATTTTTACTCTTTCTTATCAACGCTTTTTCTGTATTAATGGCAAGTATACTTATTTGCATAGATCCTGTCAAGTGTTTTTTTATTTATTATCGGTTTTAATTTTCTCTTGGTAATTTATCTTTATCTTTCTTATTTTATCTTGCTTATTTATCTTGGTTATTTTATCTTGGTTATTTTATCTTGCTTATTTTATCTTGTTTTTTTATACCAAAATTTCTATTCAAATTGGGACTGGTACAGCTTATAATAAAAGCCCTTCTTCTCCATCAGCTCAGGATGTGTCCCCTGCTCAATGATATTGCCCTGGTCCACAACCAGAATATTATCCGCTCCCTGGATCGTCGATAACCGGTGGGCAATGACGAAGCAGGTCTTATGCTCCATCAGCCTGCGCATCGCTTTCTGTATCTTAATCTCGGTTCGGGTGTCCACATTGGAGGTGGCTTCATCCAGAATCAGCATCCGGGCATCCAGCAGCATGGCACGGGCAATGGTAAGTAGCTGTTTCTGGCCTTTTGAAATATTCATTCCGTCTTCATTAATAACCGTATCATATCCATGGGGCAATCTCATGATATAGGAGTGCATCCCAGCCATTTTTGCGGCCTCGGTCACTTCCTCCCTGGTTGCCTGCTTTCTGCCGTAGGCAATATTCTCGTAGATGGTTCCATGAAAAAGCCAGGTATCCTGAAGTACCATTGCATAGGCTCCCCGCAGGCTCCGTCTGGTCAGCTCCGAGGTATCGTAATCATCCACATAGATATTCCCGTCCCAAACATCATAAAAACGCATTAACAGATTGATGATGGTAGTCTTCCCTGCTCCGGTGGGACCGACAATTGCCGTCAGACTGCCCGGATGGGCATGCATCAGCAGCTTCTTAATAATCGGTTTATCGGGCAGATAGCCGAAGGTAACCTCCTTCATCACTACATCGCCCCGTACCTCCCGAAGCTCCTTCGCCACCTCGCAGTCCTCCGGCTCAGAGGCTTCATCCATCAGCTTGAACACCCTCTCTGCCGCTGCGGCAGCCGATTGAAGCTCGCTGATTACATTGGCGGTCTCATTGATGGGTCCCGAGAATTTCCTGCTGTATTGTACGAAGGAGGAAATATTGCCGAGAGTCATATTGCCAAAAAGATACAGAATTGCTCCGAATACCGTGATCAAGGACATGGATAAATTATTGATAAAATTCACGGTCGGTCCGGTGATGCTTCCATAGTACTCTGCTGAATAATAAGCATCCACCGTCTCCGTATTCAGCCGGTCAAACCGCTCCATTACCGCAGCCTCCGCTGCATACGCCTTAATCGTCTTTTGACCGGATACCATCTCCTCCACAAAGCCATTCAGCTCTCCCAGCTTGGCTGAGCGCTTACGGAATAACGGGCGCACCTTTCTGGCCATATACCGGGTATACAACATGGAGAGCGGAATTGTCGCCAGCACCACCAGAACCAGCCGCGGTGAGATGAAAGTCATCATAAGCAGGGAGCCCGGCACAGTGATCACACCGGCAAAGATCTGTACGGCATCCGTGGACAGTGAGGTATTAACGGTATCAATATCATAGGAAATACGGCTGATGATATCGCCGGTCTGGTTTTTATCAAAATATCCCACCGGAAGCTCCACCAGCTTTGAAAATACATCCTCCCGCATTTTTTTAATGATCCGCTGGCTTAAATGTATCATCATTACAGACAGAATATAGGACAACAGAGACGATATGGCATAAAATACAATCATCCATGCAGCATAATAGAATACTTTCCGGAATTCAACCCTTCCTTCCCCCGGCCAGATCGCATCAATGGCATAACCGGACAGCATCGGTCCGATCAGTGCAAGCATATTTGCGACCACCGTAAGCAGAATGGCAACTGCCAGCATCCATTTGTAATGATAAATGTACTTCCACAGACGCTTTAGAACGTATTTCGTATCCCTGGGACGATCCGTTTTTTCGCTGATCATGGGCTTCGCTATCTGAGCCATAGCAACCTCCTATCTGCCGCATGGCGGCTTAGTGTCGACTTAATGGATTGGTCAAAACAAATCTCTTGTGTTAATGTTCTGACGCTACAGCATTTACGCTGCTGTATGGTTATATTAATAACGACGATTTCTGCATGTGTTAGCTTAACAGCAGACCCGGTACGACATAAGCATCTCCGGCAAACAATAAATTATGACATTAGCTGGGATTGATATATTTCCTTATATACCTCACAGCTGTCCAGCAGCTCCTCATGGGTTCCATATCCGACGGTCTGTCCTTCTTCAAGCACCAGAATATGATCCAGCTTCATTACGGAGCTGATCCTCTGGGCAATTACAATGGTAGTTGTTCCGGCGTAGTTTTCCCGAATGGCTTTACGCAGCAGGGAATCGGTTTTATAATCCAGGGCACTTGAAGAATCATCCAGAATCAATATCTCCGGCCTTTTTGCCAGTGCTCTGGCAACCAAAAGCCGCTGCTTCTGCCCACCGCTCAAATTGCTTCCCTTAATGGCAAGCCTGTAATCTAAGTTCCCCTCCAGTGTCTGAAGGAATTCCTCCGCCTGAGCATGCTTTGCCGCCTCAATAAGGCGTTCCCGGGACAGCTCTCTTCCAATGCTGATATTCTCCCCAATCCGGTCTGCGAACAGAACATCATTCTGGAACACCACGCCGAATTTCTTACGCAGCTTATCCTTCTCCAGACTGCGGATATCCTGGCCTTCAATCGTAATCCTTCCCTCGGACACATCATAGAAGCGCATCAGCAGATTGATCAGCGTAGTCTTACCCGAGCCGGTAGAGCCGATAATACCCAGGCTTTCACCCCTTTTTATCCCGAAATTAATATCTGTAATACAGGGCTCCTGTGTATAGGAGAAGCTCACCTTACGGAAGGCAATATGATACTCCTTATCCTCCTCCCACTCCTTAGAAGGGATGACCTCCATATCCTCGCCTTCCTCCAGTACCAGGGCAATGCGGGCACCGGAGGCTGTTGCCTTGGATACGACAACAAAGATCCGCTGAATTGCCATGACTGCATGCAGCATAATGGTAAAATAAGATAGGAAGGCCACTATTTTACCCGGTTCCGAGGCTCCGGCATTCACGCGGTATGCTCCTACAATAACTACCATGGTTAAGCCGAGATTAAAGATCAGATTCATAACCGGATTCGTAACCGCCATGGTTATTCCGGCCCGCTGCTCCTTCCCGGAGACCTCTGTATTGGTATCAGAAAAACGTTCCTTTTCATACTCTGATTTTGACAGCGCTTTTATAACACGGACCCCCGTAATATTTTCCCGCACTACCCGTACCATCTTATCCACCGATACCTGCAGTCCCAGAAAAAGAGGAATCCCTTTGACGGATACCAGATATACCACCAGTGACAGAAATGGCAGTACCCCGATCAGTACCAAAGTCAGAACCGGCTCCAGGGTGCTGGTTATTATGATCCCGCCGATCAGGATAATCGGCGCACGGACACCGATCCGCTGCATCATCCCTATCATATTGTGAATATTATATGTATCGGAGGTCATACGGGCTTCCAGGGATGGAATTGTAAAATAATCCAGCTGTCTGCCCGAGAGCCCTAATATTTTTTCAAATAAATCATGGCGCAGCTTTTCCGTGGTATTTCTGGCTACTCTTGTTGCCATCCGGTTTGCAATGATATTAAAGGTTCTTGCCCCGACGGAGAGCACAAGCATTACAATCCCCCACATCAGGATAAGCCTCAGCTCCTTGCGGGGAATTACCTCATCGATAATATAAGCCAGTACCCAGGGTAATCCAAGATCCAAAAAAGTTCCGAACACCTTTATGGCAAAACCAAAGATCATTCGCGCAGTATATGGTTTAAGATACATTAATACTTTCTTCAAAGCATGCCTCCTGTATCATCCTCCAGATAATGAACTCTGAATAGAATTTGCTTTAACGCAACTTTTATTCTAGCACTCCCTCCCTGCCCCCGTCAAGGCTGAGGGACAGAAGAAATCCTATCAATGCTACAGTTCAGCCTGTGGCTGAACTGTAGCATTATGCAGTTGTATGATTTTTGCTATCCATTTAAGTAAAATTATGCTATAATGTCTGATATGGCAAAATAGTCCGGCATAAAATGTCAGGTTCCGGTTGTTTTCTATAAGTCCAAGGATAAGGAGACGTTAAGATGCGCAGAAAGAATAATACAGTGCTCATTCTATTGGTTTTACTGGTTTCATTTCTGATTCCCTCCACCGGGGTACAGGCCAAGGTCCAGAATTTTGAAAGTCTTTTTATGGAGGTTGCCACCCCCGAGGACACTATAATTGTTGCTGCAGATACGCCCAACGAGAGCGAGCTCTGGGGTAAAATTGATGTTATGAACCCAAAAGAGGAAAAAAAGGTCCTGAACCAGATGGGAGTCCGGGCAATCTTATTCGATCCCAATACCCGCAGCAGCATAAAGCTAATTCAAAAAAGCTCAGAAAAGAGTTCAGAGATATTCAACCTCTCCTTAATATCGGAGGAGGAAATGCAGGATTTTCTGGAAAGCATTTTTCCCTCCCCCGACAACAACACAACGTTTCACGTAGCGCCCTACTCCCAGCCGGAGCAGCCCTTCTTCCGATTTGAGTTTGAGATGAAGCGGGAGAATATACAAGCCAGGGAGATTATCTACGGCACTGTAGTGAACGGCTCTATGATATATTATGACCTCTATAAGGAAAATGCCGCAGAACCCCTGGATGAAAGCTATATCAAAGCTTTGGTGGAAGGTACTCATTTTACTAAATTTTTAGACAAAGCCGAAGTAGAGCGACAGGGCAGACAGAGTGCGATCCTCCTGGCAGCTGGCACCGGTGCCATAGCTGTAATCGTGATTGTGTGGGTTATCCTATCCTCCCGCAGAAATAAAAGAAAACTTGCTGTCAGGAAGGAAAGAACTGCTGCACTGTCCCGGTTTTACCAGGATCAGAGACTCAAAGAGGAACAATCAATTAAGGCTCCGGTTCTTTATACCAACCGCACCGTATATTCCGAGGAAGTTATTAAGCAGTTCTGTTTATATCATACCGTCTTTCATCATATAAAGACATGGATCACAACTGCCGTCTCATATCTCCTTCTTTTGATGCTGTCCTATCATTCGAATCAGGCATGGATCGGTTATATCATTTCGACCATAGCGGTATTCTTTCTGATACTCACTCAGAGCTTACAGATTGAAAAGAATGCAAAGAAGATAATGAAGGCTTATGAACATCACAAGAGCAAGGAAGCAACGATCCAATTCTATGAGGATTACTATATCCTGTCAGGTATTCAGTCCTCCGGCAAGAATCCTTATGTACAGATTACCGAATATAAGGAATATAAGAATTACATCTACCTTTATCTGGGTTCGGACCGGGCCCTGTATCTGAATAAAGAGGGCTTTGATAAAGACCTTGCAGAATTCAAGAACTTTATTCTGGATAAAATAAAATGATCCGCCATGCTTCATACCGGCACGCAGTGCACCGTCCATCAAAGAACGAACTATTTGCGGGATAAACCTTCGGAGGTGATATGCAAAAAATGCAGGTGCAGTAAAGCTGCATCGAGCCTTTTTGTATATCACCTCCGAAAGTTTAGAAAATTAATAAGTCCGGTTAATTAGCGGATGCTTCACCAGCTTCAACATGATTGCCGGCAGAGTGCAGGCTCCAATATTGGTTTGGACATGATACTTACGTGCCAGCCTTCATCATAATAATCCGGTACTGCTTCTAGTATACATCATTCTCATTTATTCTTATTTATTCTCATACTCCTTCATCGCTACCGACAGCATCAGCTTGATCCTGTTAAGCTGGTTTACACTGGATAACCCCGGATCATAGTCAATGGGCATGATGTTGGCCTGGGGAAAACGTTCCTTCAAGGGCTTAATCATTCCCTTCCCGGTAACATGGTTCGGCAGACAGGCCAGGGGCTGAATGCATAGAATGTTCTTCGTCCCCTGCTCGATAAACTCCATCATCTCTGCTGTAACCAGCCAGCCCTCGCCGGTCTGGTTTCCCAGAGAAAGCAGTGTGGAGGCCATATGGGCAAGCTCCTCGATGGGAGTGGGAGCAAGAAAGCGTCTGCTGCCTGCCAGTTCCCTCTTGACGATATCCCGGTAGCCGGTTAGGTAGGACAGGGCAAGCTGGCAAAGCCTGTAACTTAATTTCGACCCGGCAAGATATCGGAATCGGAAGCCCGAATTAAAAGCAGAATATAAGAAATAATCCATAAGATCAGGTACAACAGCCTCAGCGCCTCCTTCTTCAATAATCTGTACAATATCGTTATTCGCTGTGGGGTGATATTTTAATAAAATCTCTCCCACTACGCCGATTCTCGGTTTTTGGATCTCCATAAGCTCCAGGTGATCATATTCCTCCACAATCTTTCGGATATTATAGCGAAAATCCCTTTTTCCTCCGGTCTTCAGCTGTTCCTTCGCCCTTTCCTTCCATTTCTCATAGAGTATCCGGGCGGAACCGGGGAATCGTTCATAGGGTCTGGTACGGTAAAGCAGACGCATGAACAGATC
>JAEZFH010000240.1 GCA_023437885.1 Bacillota bacterium
GATCTGTGCTTCGCTGTCAGTCAAGGCGCTGGCACAGGCTCTTAAGGCATCATTTTTCTCCTCCTGTCCAAGGACATTCAGGATGCCTGCTGCCTTTCTTGCATTATATCCCAGCTGTTCCAGATAATTCATTTTATTCCTCCTTTCATTCTCTAACTGCTTCCGATCGATATACCTGCTCATACACGGAAGCTCCCGGCAGGTGTGATTATCATATCCGCCCGGACGTCATATTGCTCTGCCTGAATATGCTCCACTAATTGAAAATTATAGCAGATTCCGATTTTAATAAAATAATTTTTCGGAAAGCCTGCTAAATATTTATCATAATATCCTGCTCCGTAACCTATCCGGTTTCCCTCCTTATCAAAGGCTAATCCCGGCAGCAGCATCAGGGGCTTCTCCCGTGAGGATGCGTCCATAAGATAAACCAACGCTTTATCCGGCTCCGGCTCCGGTACGCCGAAATTACTGACAGCCAATCGGTTCCGGTCATGAAACTGATAAAATTCCATCCGGTCCCTTGATTCTACTCTGGGCAGGTAAAGCTTTTTATGCTTACGCTGCGCATGCTCCAGGATCTTACCGGTATCCGTTTCCGTACCAAAGGATGCATAGCCGAATAAAATACCGGCATTTAAATATTCTCCGGTATGGATGATCCGTTGATAGATGGCCTCATTCCATGCAAGCCTATCATCCTCCCGGATGAAACCTCGTTCTGTTTTCATTTTGCTTCGGAGCTCAGCCTTTGTCATAGTATATCATCCTATTCTTAAAAATCACAATGGTTATGATTAACTCCTGATTATATCGTTTTAATCTGATTTTAAGCTGGTGCTATTGCTTGTTCTTTCTACGGTCGGAGGCTTTTTCGATTGATCCGTCCGGATTTACAATTGAGACATTCTCCAGAGTTCCGCGAAGATTTTGACGTACCGCAGCGACATATTCCTTACGCAGCTTTGCCTGCTCCAGCTTTTCTTCTTCTGTCAGACCTTCTTCTTGTGATTTGTGATATAGTTCGTTGATTCTGGTAATTCGTGTTTCGTCCATAATAATCTCCATTCTGCTGCAATTTATAATCCGTCCTGCTGCTCTACTGCTTCTGATATTGTTTTGATGTAATATAGTCCATAATATTGAAATTGTCTTTCTTATGTGACTGGAACAGGGTTCCTATTTCTTTTCCCTCTATAATATGATTTATATTTCTTACATTATCCCCGTTTGTTATCACCATATCGGCACCGGAGGACGTTGCTATTCTGGCAGCCGAAACCTTAGTTGACATTCCTCCTGTCCCCACAGAGCTTGTGGATGCTTTAGCCATACCGCTAAGTTCCTCATTAATCTCTGTAACACATGAAATGAGCCTGGCCTCCTTGTTGGTGTGGGGATCGTCCGTGTATAGCCCTTCGATATCCGACAGCAGGATGAGCAGATCTCCTTCCACCAGTGCAGTTACAATGGCGGACAGGGTATCGTTGTCACCAAAATCCAAATCCAGCTCATCGGTAGAAACTGTGTCATTTTCATTGACAATAGGAATTACTCCCATGGTAAACAGCTCTTCAAAGGTGTTTTTGGCATTGTAACGGCTAATGTCATTAATCATCGTATATTTGGTCATTAATATCTGGGCTGCTGTCTGGTTATACTCAGCAAAGAGCTTTTGATATACCATCATCAGACTGGCTTGACCGACTGCCGCACAGGCCTGTTTTACGGAACGCTCGGTGGGGCGCTCCAAGATACCCAGGGCTTTCCTGCCCACGGCGATTGCTCCTGAGGTTACCAACACCACATCCTTCCCCTGATTACGAAGGTCCGTCAGGATTCGAACCAGACGCTCCATCTTATCAAGATTTAAGCTTCCCGTCTCCGGATGGGTTAAGGATGAGGATCCGATTTTAATTATTATTCTCTTTTTATGCTTTAGTTGCTCCCTGTTTTGCATGCTTCTATCCTCCAAGTTAATCAATTTACTTTTCTGTTGTAAGGAATGTTTAAGATATAACTTCCGTTTCTTTTCTTAGCAGATCGCAGTGATGGATATTCCGCGCATAAAGATTCCGAAGTGATATCTTGGATATTCCTACGAAATCTATATGGGTCCATATCTGCCTGCAATTGCTTCGAATACCTTGATTCCGTCAATCGCAGCCGAGGTGATGCCGCCCGCATAGCCGGCACCTTCTCCGCAGGGATAGATTCCCTTTATATTTGTTTCAAAATTCTCATCCCGGTGAATCCGCACCGGAGAAGAGGTTCTGCTTTCCACTCCGGCAAGCACAGCTTCTTCACTGGCGAAACCGCGGATTTTCTTATCAAAGGCCAGTATCCCTTCCTTCACGGCATCCATAATTACCGGCGGCAGACAATGAGCCAGATTCGTCAGCCGGTATGCTCCCTTAATATTCGGAGTGATTCCGCCAAGGGTGACACTTTCCCGGTTATTTAACAAGTCACCGAATAATTGAACCGGAACATGGCCGGCTCCGGCCTGATAGGCGGCCTGTTCCCAGCTTCTCTGGAATGCGAGGCCTCCCAGAGGATCCCCCTGGCCAAAATCCTCCGGCGCGATTGTAACCACAATCGCACTGTTGGCATTGACCTCATCCCTCTGATAATTGCTCATCCCGTTTACCGCAAGATGCCCCTGCTCCGAGGAGGCATTTACAACAAAGCCGCCGGGGCACATACAGAAGGAATAAACTCCCCTTCCGTTCCCGGTCTGATGAGTCAGCTTATAATCTGCTGCCGGAAGATGGATATAATCTCTTCCGTATTGGGATTCACTGATCATACTTTGCTTATGTTCAATACGCAGCCCAACTGCAAACGCCTTGGCCGAAAGCTCCAGTCCCCTCTTCTGCAGCATTGCGAAGGTATCCCGGGCGCTGTGTCCGATCGCCGGAATCAATACCCGGCAGGGAATGCTTTCCGTATGATTGATTTCGATTGCGGCCAATTTCCCGTCTTCAATCACCAGATCCGTGAGTACCGTGCCAAAGCGTACCTCTCCCCCCAGCCGTACGATCTCCTTCCTCATATTTTCCACCACCAGCCGGAGCCGATCCGTACCGATATGAGGTTTATTCAGATATAATATCTCCGATGGAGCACCGAAGGCAATAAAGGTTTCCATCACCAGCCGGTAACGCCCCTGAATATCCTTTACCAGAGTATTCAGCTTACCGTCGGAAAAGGTTCCCGCGCCGCCTTCTCCAAATTGGACATTGCACTCGGAATTAAGTTCGTTGGTCTTCCAAAAATGCTCCACTGCTTCCACCCGTTTTGCAACTTCGTAGCCCCGCTCCAGAACCAGGGGCTGGTAACCATGCTTCGCCAGCAGATAAGCCGCAAACAGTCCAGCCGGACCGGTTCCTACTACTACCGGTCGCTGGGAAAGCTTATTTATGCCGTTGGGAAAAAAGCGGTAAGTCTCTGTCTTAGCTATGGCAACATTATCATTCCTGCACCGGCTTAGGACTGTCCCTTCCTCTTCCCCTGGCTTTAGAGCAACTGACACATCAACCGTGTAAATATATTTTATCTCATTCTTCCTGGCATCAATGGATTTTTTAACTATATTGCAGCCGGTAATCCGATCGGGAGGGAGTCGAAGTGCCTTTGCCGCGGCAAGCTTCAACTCTTCCTTCCGATGTTTTACCGGAAGCTTTAACTGTGATATTCTAATCATTCCTTACTTCCCTCCTGCCGCTCCGGCAGCCTGGCCGGCCAGATATCCCGTGCTCCAGGCCCACTGGAGATTATATCCTCCGCAGGTACCATCCACATCCAACAGCTCTCCCGTCAGGTATAGTCCCTTTTGGAGTGAGGATTCCATTGTAGCCGCATCCACTTCTCCGGTATCGACGCCTCCGGCACAAACCTGGGCTTGCTCAAAGGAGTTGGTACCATGAATCCGCATCCGGTGCTCTTTGATTTGCTTTACCAGTCGATCCAAATCCTGATTGGATATCCTTGATACTGCCATAGCAGGGTCAAGTCCTGCTTCTTTGATCAGCATATAATTCAATTTATGATTCAACAAGCCGATCAGCATTTCCTCCAAGGTTTTATTGGGATTATGGGTGATCCGCGCTCTCAGCCTCTTTTTTAATTCCTCTTTTGGCATATCCTTGATAAAATCCAGCATAAGCCAACAGGTATCCCCCTGGTCGAGTGCTTTGGCAACAAATCGGCTGACTTGAAGGACCGGTATTCCGGAGATGCCATAATCCGTAAATATGACTTCTCCCTGCTC
>JAEZFH010000265.1 GCA_023437885.1 Bacillota bacterium
CTTGAAACCAACTGATAAATACCAGTTCATCAGGCATGGGAATATTAAAATATTCCCCATACATCTCCTCCTGCGGTATAATGATTTTTTCTTCCAAGCCTCTGACGATCGGATGAGAGGGGCTTACAACCCATAATATTTCTTTTCCTCCATCTTCTCTCCATTTTAAACATCCCGAATTCGTCCCGCAAAGCTTTTGGAATATCTTTGATCCATGTCCGGAATGCAATACAATCAGACCCATCCCCCTTACCGTAATATATTCATGCACCCGTTCAACAATATCCTCCGATACTGCATGGTGTGCCATATGGCCCCACCAGATAAGAACGTCGGTTTCATCCAGAACCTCTTTGGTAAGCCCGTGCTCAGCCTCCCTTAACACGGCTGTCTTTGTATCATAACCGGCCTCTCTTAAGAAACCGGCGATGCAATTATGGATACCCTCCGGATAAATCTTTGCAATCTCTTCCATTTCAATTTCATGGATATATTCATTCCACACCGTCACCCGGGTTATATGCATATTTACTCCCTTTCCTTTCGCTCAGCTCCGCTACGAATTGTTATAAAAGTATTGGAGCGTAATATTTTATTTTATGGTTCACAATTCGATCCAGGCATTCCTATCCATGGATTGGATTATTTTATCTATCACCGTCTGGTTGATCAACCCATCCGCTATGCCCGCCGCCAGACCATCTGATTTTTTGTTCACAAGATCAGCAAAATCCTGCATCTGTATCTTATTATATTCTTCCGGTATGGGTATGGATTGGTAGATTTTTTCTCCCTTATTATTTATGACGCATAGCTCTAATTGATCAACGCCGGGTAGCTCATCTAATTTATACACAATTGCTCCCTTACTGCCGTACAACTCCATCCTCTGATAATTACCTCTTCCATAGGCGAGTCTCGTAATAAGGAAATTGGCAGCAATCTCATCTTCCATCTCCGCCATATAGTTGCAGTAGTCATCCACATCTACCCTTCCCACATTACCGCTTCCATCGGTCAGCTCTCTTTCCTTTACAATTGTCTTCCCCAGACCAACGACCCTTTTATATTCTTTTCCGACGACAAAACGCACCAGGTCCAATCCATGCGAGCCCAAATCTCCCAAGGCTCCTGATCCCGTGCGGTTTTTTTGGAAGCGCCATACCAACGGTACTTTTTCCTGTTCCAGCCCCCAGCTTTGAAAATATTGAAAATCCACATGATGAATATGCCCTATCTCTCCCCTTCTGACCAGCTCTCTCGCATATCTGGCAGCCGCTTTATATCGATATGAAAAACATACCATATTGGCAACTCCTGCCTTCCCAACCGCATCAGCCAGGAGCCTTGCTTCTTCCCCATTCATGGTAATCGGCTTTTCGAGAGAAATTGCTTTTCCTGCCTGTACAGCCCCCATGGCAATTTCAAAATGGCAGTCATTGGGAGTACAAATCGTTACCGCATGAATATCTTCACAGGCAATAAGCTCCCGATAATCCATATATCTCCTGGATAGATCGATTCCATACTCCTCACCAACCTTTGCTAAACGTTCTTCATCAATATCGCAGATTGCAGCTAGTTCAAAATCCCCGCATTCCATGATCTGCGGCAGATGAACACAGCATGCAATTGTCCCAAGCCCAATACATCCTATTCTAATCTTCATCTTATCCTCCATTCTGACAAAATACTGCGTATTCAGGAAGCGGCACAAAGCTGTCGTATCGCAACTCTGTGCCGTATATCCATGTCCAAATTCAATTACAGAATATAGCTCCTTGTTTAGTTAAAATGCAACTTTTGATAATTAGCACTATTGATTAGAATATCTATCATAAGCATCCTGGTATATCTCCATCAATCTCTCCAGACCCATTGCATTTAACTGCTTCACATATTCATCCCAGCCCTCATCAACGCCGCCCTCGGTAACCCAAGCCGCACGAGTGCTTTCCACATATTTATCAATATCTGTAACTAAGGTAGGACGCTCTTCGTTTTCTTCATTTGTAAACATAACCTTGGGATAAGGTGTGGTTACTGTGCTTTCAGCCATTTTGCTTAGCGTCACCTTCAATCCGTCACCACTGTTCGGAGACAGTATGATTTTCCCTTCAAATTCCTTGCTTATGTATTTGGGTCCGAAATCACGAAGACTGGAATCCCAATACCACGCATCCGCACTGGTACCTTCCGGAGGATCATTCAGGGTATAGGTGCCATCATCGTGCTTTGTAATAACTGTACCTATTCCGCCCCAGAAGTTTTGAATACTGGCTTCTCCCGTATAGAATTCATCAATCCATCTTGCAGCAATCTCCGGATTCTTGCAGTACTTGGTTATCAATACCTCATTGCGCATAATACTGGATACTCCGTTGAAGTCTCCTCCTGTGTACTGCTTTCCGTCATATCCTTTGATTGGTGCGATTACTTCGTATTCAGAGGACCATTTCCCGAAATTAGAATCCGGTGTCCATGCATACTCCATACCGACCCTTGCTACATTGGGATCCTGTCTCTTGGCGGTCAGCATGGAATCATCCTGAGTGAAGGTTTCCGGATCAATGATGCCCTCGGAGTATAATTTATGCAGCCATTTGATGCCTTCCTTATATGCATCTGATGTCGGAAAATAGGTAAGTGTATTATCCGAATTCACCATAACCTTATAGCCAACGATATCAGTAATACCAAAAGGATTCAATAAGTCCATCCCAATCCCCTTCGAACCGGAGATAGGTATCTCATCGTTCGGATCTCCGTTGCCGTTCGCATCCTGATCCTTGAAAGCCTTTAAGACAGTATACAATTCATCCAGGGTGGTAGGAACCTGGAGTCCCAAGTTATCCAGCCATTTTTTGTTAATAATTGGCTGATTGCAGGAGACCGGACGCTTCGGAAGATTCTTACCCAGGGAATACATATTTCCATCAGGGAAGGTTGTAATCTTCTTCAAATCAGGCATTTCTTCCAATGCCTTGGAGTAATTCGGCATATAATTTGCGATCAGATCATTTAAGGGCAGGAATAAATCCTTGTTATTCATGATATCTGCGGCGTTAAAGGTCTGATGACCAAAAATAATATCCGGCAGCTCCCCTCCGGCAAGCATAATGCCCTTCTGCTCATTCCAATCGTTTAAGGATTGCACCTGCCATTCAATTTTAACGTTGGTTTTAGCCTCAAGCTCCTTTAGAAACTCATTATTTGCAAAGCTGTCTCCCATATTGCCCCAGCGGGTAGTAAGTACCTTAAGGGTTACCGGTTCCTTTGCAATCGGCATGCCGGTCTGATTAAGGTTGCTGTCCTGAGTATCTGTTCCAGAGCTTTTGTCAACACTCTCCTGTTTACTCCCATCCTCCTTTCCTGCTTCCTTCGCAGTCTCCCCCTTGGCGCATCCAACCAGCGACAAGGTCAGTACAAGCAGCAGAAGCACACTTACTAATTGTTTTCCTCTTGTTTTTAACTCTCTTTTCATACGCTTTTCCTCCTCTTTTATTTGTGATACCGGCGCCTAGCTTTTGACCGCGCCAATCATAACACCTTGATTAAAATGCTTTTGAACAAAGGGATAGAAACACATAATCGGCACCGTAGAAACAATAATAACCGAATATCTCATCAAATTTGACAACCGAAGCGCAACCTGCATCGCTTCCCCGCTTCCAAAGGACATCTGTAAATTATTCGTGATTAATATATTCCTAAGAATTAGTTGTAACGGATATTTTGCCGCATCCTTCAGATAGATCAAAGCATTAAAATATGAGTTCCACATACCGACTGCCGTCCACAAGGCTAACACCGCTATGATTGCCTTGGATAAGGGAAGTACTATCTTAAAAAAGTAATACAGATTCCCGCAGCCGTCGATGCTCGCAGCATCGTTCAATTCACTCGGTACATTCGTCTGAAAAAATGTTCTTGCAACGATGATATTGTAAATGGATACGGAAAAGGGAAGCACCATAACCATAAAGGTGTCATATAGGTGAAAATCCTTAATCGTTAAAAAAGTCGGTATCAACCCTCCGTTAAAAAACATAGTAAAGATGAACATCAAATTAAAAAACTTACGTCCAACCAGATCCTTCCTGGACAAAGCATAGGCCGCAAACAGATTTACTACCAGCCCAATGACCGTCCCTGCCAAAGTATAGATAATCGTGTTGGCATACCCAATCCAAATTTCTTTATGACGGAACAGCTCCTTATAGCCGTCCAGAGTCAGTCCCTTCGGAAGAAGCCATACCTGTCCTGCGGATACCGCCGAAGGATCACTGAAGGATGCAATAATGACAAAATAGAGCGGATACAAAATAATAATCAGTATCAACACTGCAATCACGTTCAATGCGGTTTGAAAGGCTTTATCCGAAGCTCCCTTACGAATTTTACTTTTTTTCTCCTTCTGTATCTCTAACATCAACCATCCCCCTCCTTTTACCACAAACTGTTTTCACTGACACTTTTCGCTATTTTATTCACCATAATCAGCAGGATAAAGTTTACTATGGTACTAAACAGGTTGATTGCTGCCGAATAGCTGTATTGTGTGTTAACTACACCAATCTTATATACATAGGTAGAGATCACTTCGCTGCTGGAAATATTCAAGTCATTCTGCATTAAATACACCTTCTCAAAACCAAGACTCATCAGTCCGCCTGCCCGCATAATCAACATGATTACTGCCGTAGGGATCAACATCGGAATATCAATAAACCTGAGCTTTTGCATTTTAGAAGCTCCGTCTACTGTTGCTGCTTCATAGAGGCTCGGATCGACCCCCGATAGTGCGGCAATATAGATGATACTGTCCCAGCCTGCATGCTGCCAGATATCACTCCAGACATAAAGATGCTTCATCGCTCCTGCCTTTCCAAGCAGATTAGGAGCCTCCACTCCCAGCAGATTGCAGATAGCCCCAAAGATACCGCTGCCGGGTGATAACAGCAGGGTGAGCAGACCGACCAAAACTACTGTTGAAATAAAATGAGGCATATAGGTAACTGTCTGAAATAACTTCTTAAACTTCCCATTCCTCATCTGGTTCACGCTTAAAGCCAGCATGACCGGCACCGGGAATACAAGCAGGCTGTATAACGTTATCGTCAGAGTATTCTTGATTGTAGGAAGGAATTGGTAAGAAACGAAGTATTTCTTAAAATACTTAAACCATGGCTGAGTCCATTCACTTCCCCAGATCCCATCAACCGGCCGGTATTCTTTGAAAGCAATCAAAACACCGTACATCGGTTTATATGTAAAACAAACCAGGAGAATTACCGCCGGCAACAGCAGCAGATATAATCCCCAGTTTTTATATATCCGCAGCCACAGCCCACTGGCACTGTTTCTATATGTTTTCGAAACTTTCATCCTTACCTCCTTCTTTCA
>JAEZFH010000268.1 GCA_023437885.1 Bacillota bacterium
GGAGAAGTAATTGAAATGGCTCCTACCGATACCCTGTTTACAAGACCCACTGACAAGAGGACAGAGGATTATATTACCGGAAGATTTGGCTGATGCCGGGATTTGGCTAAGACTGTCTGATTTTGAGGCTGGCATCCGAGATAGACCATTTGAATACGGTGGGCCTGGTGTAATCAGTATGAGAATTTGACATGAAGGATTTGATTTAATATAATGAAATATAATAGAGTATGGTAACGATATGTATTTGTGCATATGCCGGAGCGAAGCGTAGTGTGCATCCTGGCACGAAGCTATACCATGGGCGCTTGCGGACATGGTATAATGAATATAAGAAAAGTATGTTAGTCTGAAAAAAAGGAGGTATATCACATGACAGCTCGACTTAGCTTTGAGCATGAGCTCCAGGTATTAAAAGAAAACCTGATTGAAATGGGACAGCTCATCGAAAATGCAATAGAAAAGACCTTAGTAGCCTTTGAAAGTCAGAATGAAGGCATGGCGAATGAGATCATACAGGAAGACAGAAATATAAATGATATAGAAAAGACCATTGAGGCAAGGTGCCTCTCCTTAATCCTTAAGCAGCAGCCGGTTGCCAGGGATCTTCGTATTGTCACTACTGCATTGAAGGTAGTAACCGATATGGAACGAATCGGAGATCATGCCGCAGATATTGCGGAATTGATTGTCCGGGAAAAGCGGGAACCGATCTATGAGCTGGTAAAGCACATTCCTGAGATGGGCAAGGTATCCAAGCAGATGGTACATGATTCTGTTGCGGCATTTACCAATGTAAATGTGGAGGAAGCCAGGGAAATAATAAAGAGGGACGATCTGGTGGACGATTTGTTTGATAAGGTGAAGGAAGAGGTGGCAACTCTTTTGCGTGCATCCTCGGAGCATGTTGACCAGTGTGTTGATATTCTGATGATTGCAAAATATTTTGAACGGATTGGAGACCATGCAGTAAATATCTGTGAATGGACTGAATTTCATGAGACAGGATCAGTGAATAATATCAGAATTTTATAGGAAATGGTTCTTTTGTCTGATTTTGTGATGGCGCAGAACGCCATAATGGAGAAAACTATGGAACGAATCTATGTAATCGAGGACGATGAGAATATCAGAGAGCTCCTTAAGATAGCACTGGAGGGGTTCGGCTACAAAATCAAAGCTTATGAGGCGGCAGAGCCAGCCTTACTGGACATGAAGGAGGAGCATCCTGATCTGGCGATATTTGACTTGATGCTGCCCGGCATGGATGGATTGACTGCAATCCGTACACTGAGACAGGATATCCAGCTTAAGAGTATTCCGGTGATTTGCCTTACTGCGAAGGATAAGGAGCTGGATAAGGTAATGGGTCTGGATGTAGGTGCGGATGACTATATAACCAAGCCCTTCGGGGTTCTGGAGCTGGCGGCCAGAATCAGATCCCTTCTTCGCAGAGCAAAGAATGAGGATGTGAGCGATGCCATTGTGGTGGATTCTCTTAAGATTAATCCACAGACAAGGGAAGTAACCAATCACGGGGTACCGGTTGAATTGACATATAAGGAGTATGAGCTGCTGCTATACCTGATTGAGCATGATATCAGGGTGGTCAGCAGGGATGAGCTGTTAAACCAGATCTGGGGTTATGAATATGACGGAGAATCCAGAACACTGGATATTCATATCCGAACACTGAGGCAGAAGCTGGGATCTGTTGGGACAGAGCATATTAAGACAGTAAGAAGTGTGGGATACCGGTTCTCTAAGTCCAAGGACTGAGAAGGCGTAGCCGCAGTAAAATATTCATAATGAGAAATATAAAAAGCTTATGCCTGCGTTATCCAAAACGCAGGCTGTATTTGTACAAACTTTTGATATACAAAAGAGCATGGAGGAAAAAATGAAGAAGGCAATTTTCCAGAGGTTTATTATGATAGTATCACTGGCGCTAATTCTGTGCGGCAGTATTTTTGGTGTGGCCATAAGCAGGATTATCATAGCCAGAACAGAGGAAAATATGCTTTATACCGTAAGAATCATGGATCATGGGCTGGAATACGATGAGAATTTGAAGACCCAGGTAGATGAGCTTAAGCAGGTAAAGGGCAATGAGATGACCCGCTTCACCGTGATTGATCTGCAGGGCAGAGTGGTGGCCGACAGTGAGGTTGCGGACAGCGCAAAGATGGAGAACCACAGCGGGCGGGAAGAGGTAAAGGAGGCTCTGGCTTCCGGAATCGGATATGCAAGACGAAAGTCCGATACCTTGAAGATGTCAATGCTGTATGTTGCCAGCATCTCATATAACGAACAGTATATTGTCCGCATGGCAATTCCCTTTTCCGGGGCAGAGCAGTATACCAGTCTGCTGATTCCGGCAATCCTGATCAGCATCGGCATCACCTTAATGATTTCTGTGATTTTTGCCAACCGCTTTGCCGGCTCTGTTACGAGGCCCTTGAAAGAGATTGCTGAGGAGCTGAATAAGCTCTCCCAGGAGAATCCGGAATTTCATTTTAAAAAATATAATTACGAAGAGATGAATGTGATTGCTGATACGACGATGAAGATGTCGCAGGCGGTAAAGGAATCCATGGACCGGATCGAATTTGAGCGTATGGTGCGCCAGGAATTCTTCTCTAATGCATCCCATGAATTAAAAACACCCCTGACCTCCATCCGGGGATATCTGGAGCTGCTGGAGAATAATCTGGTAACCGATGAGAAGAGCAAGAGGGATTTCCTGGCTAGAATTAAAAAGGAAACCGCTAATATGACCAGCCTGATTAATGATATTTTGATGATATCAAGGCTGGAGACGAAGGAGGCAGAGGTTACATTATCCGACGTTCGTCTGGCCCCGCTTGTCAAAGAGGTTTGTGCCTCTCTGGAACCCCTTGCCAAGGAATACCAGGTCAGTGTTGAGATCAATTGCAGGCCCTTGATGATGTATGCGAACATGCAGCAGATGAGAGAATTATTCAATAATCTGATTATCAATGCGATAAAATATAACAAGCCCATGGGAAAGGTCTGGGTAACCGTTTCCTTGGAGCAGAATGATATTATAATTACGGTTGAGGATACCGGAGTCGGTGTCCCGGAGGATGCGAGGCAAAGAATCTTCGAACGCTTCTACCGCGTGGATAAAGGGCGCAGCAAGAAGGTCGGCGGAACCGGTCTGGGACTTTCCATCGTAAAGCATATTGTTAATTATTACGGAGGCTCCGTAGAGGTAGAGAGCAAGGTCATGGAGGGCTCCAAATTCACAGTCCGTCTTCCGAAAGCACCTGCCAAAAAGCCTGAGGAGGCGAATGGGGAAACGCAATAAAAACGGAAGCTAAAACTTTCAATCCCTGAAGTAAACTTTTTCTCAATTTATGACGATATAATAAAAGCGTAAGCATGATTTGAGCTTGCTTGCAAGCGTGCGATCAGAGCTGGAGATTATGAACGAAGTTCATGAAATAATGAAAGCGGAATAGAGGGTAGTGCGAGAAATGCACTCGCCCAGTAAGCTTGCTTGCATTTCTGATCGGAGCTGGAGATTATGAACACAGTATATATTCATGATCTATAATAAAATGAAATTTTCGTCGGGATTAAGAAATCGGGTCGCCAGTAAGGCGAAGACAGGGGCACATTGAATATGAAGAAGAAATTAAATACCGTATTTTTTAGTTTATTCTTTTTATGCTCTGTTGTGGCAGAGGCATACTTTATACGGACAAGCAGCGGGGATTATGTCAGCGTGATTGGGATAGGCATTGTATTGCTGATCTCAGGATATCTCCTTATGGATTCTATCCGAAGTAAGCTTGCAGAGCAAGGAAAAGGCATAAGAAGCTATGTGGACAGGATGTATCAGGAGGAAACCCAACGAAGGACCGAGCAGTTAACCGAGCTGATCAATCTTCAAAAGGCCACCTATATGGCCACCAAGAAAAATACTTCCGCAATAACAGACCAGTTAGCCCAACTGGAAGAGCTGCTGGAGCGCGTGGAGGGGTTGGAGAGAGAGAACGGGAAGGTACTGGAAGGTCTGGAAATATTGCAGAAGAAATCCCTGGAGGGACAAAGGAACGCTCTTAATCTGGAGATTAATTATAGCAAGGAGAATACAAAGCAGCTGATGAGGGTGCTGAGAGAAGTAGGAGCACAGGAGGAAACCAGGGAGATCCTTAATAGAATTGCCGAGCGCATCGAGAAGAACACAGTGGTATTACGGAAGGAGCTTCAGAATGTGAGCATAACTACCCCTTCCTCATCTGGTAATGAAGGACCAATCAAGGGTATTGGACAGGATTGGGACCTGGAAGACAGCTCATGGAACGGTGATTCTTATGACGGCCAGCTACGAGAGGAAGAGCGGAAGGATGAGAAGCAGATCTCAACCGGCTGGGGCTGGGAGGAGGCTGCGGTGACAGAAGCGCTCTCGTCTGATACTATAACGGAGGTACAGCCTGAGGATGCCATAGTGGAGGAACAGCCTGAGAATATCATGATGGAGGAACAGCCTGAGAATATCATGGCAGAAGGCCAGTCTGAGGCTGTTTTGATGGAAGCATGGTCTGAGTATACTGCGACGGATATGTTCGGAGAATTAAGGACAGAAGCCCTTGCAGAGGCATCCATGATGGAGACAGTTACTGAGGATGCCGACTGGCTTCAGGAAGAAAAAACTACGGATACCATCTCCCCCGGGCAGGAGGAACTGATATCCGAAGCGGATGAAATAACAGAGGAAATAGCGGTGAATGCAGCAGAGCAGGCACCTGTCAGCATACCTGAGATTATACCGTTATATGATGATCCTAATAAGGCCTTGTCTGCAGATGAGATTGCCAGACTGTTTGCATCCCTTGGACAGTGATCTGCCTACAGGTCCAGGAAATCATCATCTTTGTATAATTTACGACGGGCACGCTTCTTATAATATGCGCTCCGGCGCTTTAGCCGGGGACGTTCTACCAGGATAAAATAGATTACGGTGATCAATACGAATAACCCTATGATACCTCCGAGAATAACGGGGCGAAGGCTTTTATCGGCTTTCTCCGGCACGGGATTCTCAGGGGTGGAAGTAGGGCTATTTTTTTCTTTGGTGCTCTGAACCAGTCGGAGTGTCTCCGCATTATTATACAGGATATCGGCTCCGCCGACATATTTTCCTTGATAGGTATAGGAAATTTTCCCGATGACCGTATTGAATTTTGAGGCTGTGGTTTGTTCTGAGGCAGGATAAAAGGTAACCTCTTTCTTGGCATCCCGGGAAGAAGCACTGTTTGGTAAGATCAAATACCCCTTCTTATCTGTAATGATGGGATTGGCGGCTTCGCTCAGCAGCGGATTATAACGGGTGAACATCGGAGATTCTTTCAAAACCTGGGTGGATTCCTGATCGCTGATCGGATAAATGGAGAAATTATCAAAGCCAAAATCAAATAATTTCTGGGTATCCGTATATTGATGGGCATTGGTATCGTCTCTCATAATAACGGTGATTAATTCTAAATCACCGCGTTTTGCTACGGATACCAGGGTATATCTGGCCTTGGAGGTATAACCTGTCTTACCCCCAATGCAATCATCATAGCGGTATTCCTGTTTCAGTATAAAACGGTGATGGTTAGCACAATATCTGGGCAGTGACTGGATATTGGTGGGTGGAATCTGGTATGTCCTAGTTCCGAATATCTTGCGGAAGGTTTCATTCTTCATCGCTTCCCGGGTAATCAATGCCATGTCATAGGCAGAGGTGTAGTGGTTGTCATCGTGGAGACCGTGGGGATTTGCAAAATTCGTATTTTTGCAGCCCAGACTCTTGGCACGCTCTGTCATCATCTTAGCGAATTCTTCTGCACTGCCGGCTACATGCTCGGCTACGGCATAGGATACCTCATTTGCTGATTCCAGGAGAATCGCATAGAGGCATTGCTGCATGGTGAGCTGCTCTCCTACGTCAATTCCGATGCGGCTGCTTTCCAGGTCAACGTCAAAGATGGCCTTTTTGGAAAAGGTAACAATATCACCCAGATTTGAATTCTCAATTGCCAGCAATGCGGTCATGATTTTGGTGATACTGGCGGGATAATGAACTTCATCAATATTTTTCTCATAAAGGATAAGTCCGGTGGAGGCTTCCATAACAATTGCGGATTCTGCAAACACATTCGGCCCGTCCGGCCAGCTTGTGCTGTCTTCCACGGAAGAGGCCTTTACAGTTACGGCAGAGAATAATGGGGACAGAAATATAATTATTAAGCTCATTAGAGCAAGTGCTTGTCGCTTCATAAAAACCTCCTGGAATAACATGGAACAAATCAAGGGAATGAATAACTTCAGGTGCGCTAGGAAACTTTCCAATTTTAGGTTTACCGGCAGGAATAGAGTGCCCTATCCGGTTGAAAATTATGACAGGATTTTATGTTAACCGGCCACACATTATCATAATCTATAATATTTTACTATATAGGATGTCCGATTGTAAATATCAAAGTGGCAGTTTCTTCCGTAAATAAATATAGGGGGAGCCAAGCATAGGCTAAACTCCCCTAAAGTATAGGTGTGTGTATCGGCCGCGTAACAGAGAATGTGCGTTTCCGGTCAATTGCTTTTGTATCATGATTCATTCAGGCTATGGCAGCAGCCTAACGTATAAAGTTCGTCCATTCCCTTGGAACAGGATCGGGCATCGGATGAGCTGTTTTACTGTAATCCTTGATCTGTAGCATCCAGGACATATTGTTCGCCAGATTCTTCAATACGCTCATACCCTCGCCGTCCTGAGTCACCTCGCCGGGAGCTCCGCCATGAATTACATTCCAGTAGTAAGAAGGAGTAATCAGCATCTCAGAAATCAGAAAATAATTATTCAGCTGATCAAAGGTGGTAATACCGCCGCTTCGGCGGGGAACAGCGATAGAAGCACCTACCATTAAGCGCAGTCTTCCCCGGCTGGGATAAAATAACCGGTCAAGAAAGCTCTTCATCGTGCCGGCAATGCTTGCATAATAGACCGGGCTTCCCAGAATAAGGCCGTCGGCGGCATGTATTTTATCTACTATGCTCCGAAGTTCTTCGCCAGAGAAGATGCAGTGACCGTCCTTGCAGCGGCCGCAGCTGATGCAGCCCTTAATCTCCATATTACCTACATGAAGAATCTCTGTTTCTATTCCCTGTTTTTCCAACTCGTCGCATACGGTTTTTATCGCAGTATATGTATTTCCCCTTGGCTTTGGGCTTCCATTGATGGCTATAACCTTCATTGTGATTCTTCTCCTCTCATGTTGCGCTAAATTATATATAGTATACTATATAGCTACCGAATTTCAAATGCTTTTTGGTTCATGGGGGCAAAAACTCCGGTGAAAGGAATAATTGACGAACCGGCGGATTGATTTTATAATAGGAGGAACGGGAAGGCTCCGTATTGTATGAGAAAGATGTTCGGATCATAATTCGAACGGTATGATGTACCAGGAAGGAGGTAAATATGAGACTGAGAAATATAAGGGGCTCAAGAGAAACGGTTGCGGCCAGTGATACGGTGGTGCATGAGCCGGAACAGCAAAAGGGTCAATGGAAGAAGCTCTTTGGCAATGACCACCCGCTGCATGTGGAAATTGGCATGGGAAAAGGTAAATTCATTATGGAACTTGCTGCGGCTAATCCGCAGATTAATTATATCGGTATTGAGAAGTACTCCAGTGTATTGCTTCGCGCCTTAGAGAAAAGGAATGAGTTGGAGCTGGACAATTTGTACCTGATACGCTTTGATGCGGAATATCTGAATGATATCTTTGACCCGGACGAGATAGACCGGATTTATCTGAACTTCTCCGACCCTTGGCCAAAGGACCGTCATGCGAAGCGCAGATTGACGAGTAAGGAGTTTTTGTCCAAATACGACCAATGTCTGAAGAGGGATGGGGAGGTAATCTTTAAGACGGATAACCGCATACTCTTTGACTTCTCTGTCGAGGAAGCAGCGGTAGCAGGATGGAAATTAAAGGAGGTCACTTATGATCTCCATCACAGTGATTATATGGACGGCAATGTAATGACGGAATATGAGGAGAGGTTCTCGGCCCTGGGCAATCCGATTCACAGGCTGGTGGCATACCGTAATTAGGCTTGCCGGACAAAAGTCCAGGACTAATTCGACTGCATTATCATAAAATATTATAAATAAACCGACGGGTGATGCTATGAAAAAGGGCTGGAAGTCTCAGATAGCCAAGGTTACCGGAACGAATCCGAAGATTGACCGCAAAATTCTACGGATTAAGAAATCCTGGGATGAGGTATCGGGTATACTCAATAGCAGCGCAAAGAAGAAAAAGAAAAAATAATCATTCATACTTGTCTTTTTGCGGATGCTGATATAATATTACTTTGTAATCACATAATAAATGAGATAATAGAGATACTAATTAACAATAAGATGAATTCTTGGCCGAGAAGATGTCTCTGCGGCAAAACTGTCTCTGCAATCAGAATAGTATCTATAATCAAAGTAGGAGCTGCGGGCAGAGTAATTGCTGCAGGTTACACAATTGCGATACACAGTGATACAGCGATCGGCGAAAGAAGAATGGAGGAAAACAAATGGCATTCCAATTTACAGATGTAAATTTTCAAAAAGAGGCTTTGGAGTCGGATATCCCCGTATTGGTAGATTTCTATGCCGACTGGTGCGGACCTTGTAAAATGATTGCGCCCATCGTGGCTGAATTGGCTGGTGAATATGAGGGAGTATTCAAAATCGGAAAACTGAATGTAGATCAAGAGCAGGATACAGCGGAGAAATACAAGGTAATGTCAATCCCTACCTTAATTATCTTTAAGAATGGCGAAGCGGTGGATAAGGTAGTTGGGTTGGTGTCGAAGCAAGTGCTTCAGGAAAAGCTGGAGGCTCATAAGTAAATCTACACAAAACACATATGACGGAAAAATAACAGAATATTACAATAAGCCGGGTATCTGGCACAATCGGGAAGAAAAGAATGTAAGATTAATACTTTTCTTCCCATTCTATCGGGGTTTAAAAAGAATTTTTCGATTTTTTAAAAAAAATGAAAAAAACACTTGCAATTTGTTCTTGGATTATATATAATAACTCTTGCGTTCGGTAATAAAAAAATAAAGTCAAGCAATAAAAACAACATATGCATCTCTAGCTCAGTTGGTAGAGCACCTGACTCTTAATCAGGGTGTCCAGGGTTCGAGCCCCTGGAGATGCACTTTAAGGTCCTAGTTTGGCAGACATATGAGCTGCTGGGTTGGGACTTTTTGTTGTATAC
>JAEZFH010000328.1 GCA_023437885.1 Bacillota bacterium
TGGTGGAGGGTAAGCTCCGGGTAACCTATCTCTTCGAGAACGGTAAGTCTATGCTGTTGAAATTCTATAAGGAATTTAATACCCTCGGGGATATGGAGCTGCTGAAAGACCTGCCTGTCCTGTGCAATATCGATGCCGTAGAGGATACCTATCTGATTGCCCTTCCTGCGGATATCCTCCGAAGGGAATATCAAAATCATACTCTTTTCCTTCGACACCTGGCAAATTCCCTGAGTCAGAAGCTCTACGCGACCATCAACAACAGTTCCTATAATTATGTGTATCCCCTGGTCAACCGGCTGGCCAGCTTTCTTTTGGAACACCGGGGCTCAGGAAATCACATTGTGCTCACCTCCTCTTTTTTGCAGATTGCAGAATTTCTTGGTACTACCTACCGCCATCTTAACCGTACTCTGAAGGAACTGGAGGCGGAAGGGGTCCTGAGCCGTTCGAAAAATATCATCTCTATCCTCAATGCGGATCGTCTTCAGGAGCTGGCGAAGAACCCGTATATTAAACCATTAAAATAGACTGCTTTCGAAGAAGGCAGTCTATAAAAAAATCCCGCAGCGAAGGATTTGATCTGTCAGGTTTTGACAAAATCCTTTGCTGCGGGATGTCTGTATCAGCACTCTAATCGCTCCCTTAGGGCACGTCAGGAATTCATAAAATAATTCTTCACGTCCTCCAGATAGGCTGCCAGCCTTTCCCTATTCAGACTGTAATAAACCTTGTTGGAATCTACCTCCGCCTTCAGAAAACCCAGCTTTAATAAAGCATTCACATGGTAGGAAATGGTTGCCGTCGAAAGCTTCAATTCCTCCGCCAGCTCCTTTCCGTAACAGGGCTTCCTGCCGGAGAGCTCCAGGATATCCACCTTGCTTTTATCACTGAGGATTTTCCCGACGTTTACAATGTCCTCTGTCTTGATTCGTTTTCCGGTAAGGATGAAATTATCATTCATCATGATCCCGATCCGGAGAATATCCTGCTTTAACGGCTCCTCTTCATCCGTGGACAGCCCCACTCCGAAGGGTCGGAACAATTGGGGCAGAATAAGAACTCCTCCGGCACTTTCTTTCCAGGAGAATCCGAGCTTCTCCTGGAAGGTTTCAATAATATCCTTTTCCTGCTGATAATTGCTCCAGTATTCATAAAAGCTTTTCTCCAGCATGGCTATATCATCCGAATGTCTGCTTTGGAGGAGGTTTATCGTTTCAGTCAGGATGGAGTACACCTCCTTATAATATGCTTCCTGATTATTATAGATTTTCAGAATCTCCCATTTTGCATCCTGTTCATAGGAAGAAGCCTCTAAAAAGTCAATCAGGTGCGCCAGGCGGCAAAGCTTATCGGGCGGTATATTAACACTTTCATCAAAGTCGATTAAGCGCGCGTATATCTTCACCTTCTCCTCTTCTTCCATTGTGCCCAGACACTCTTCATAAGTCTGAAGACGGCCGTTCTCGCTGTAATCCCATAGAACTGCCAGAGTTGCAAAAGTGGCAAAATCCGCATTGCGGGCTTTGAACAAATATTCCATCCGCTCCTTCCGGTCAAAGAAGTGCTGCTTGATATTATTATATATTTTTTGAAGAATATGGTATCTTGCTAAATAAGCCTTCTCATCCGACTGAAAATTATCCGCATATTTTTGAAACGTCTCCTCCATGTCATCACTATTCACCCAAAAATACAGAAGAATAAACGCCTCATCCACCAAATTAGCATGCTGTGCTATCTGTAATTTCCTCTCCATCCTTTATAACCTCCGTTTCGCTCATCTCCATAACGCTGAAACGTTTTCTGCTGCATAATCCAATACAGATTACGACATCCAATATTCCCGCTATAAAGAATAATACTACAGTTGGAGTAAATCCTGCAAGTATACTTACCACAAATGATGCTACAGGAATCGAGGCTACGCAGGTGGCGCTGAAAATAGACGAAGCCCGCGCGATATAATCCCCCTGGATATGCTTCATAAATTCCACGTTGCAAAAGCTAATGAAAATCGCTATGGCAGCCCCTACCACGAAAGAAACCAGGAAGACAATCACATAGACCCATATCTCAGGGAGGGGAAGACTCCCTACCGCAACAAACACGAAATAGTAGATGCCGATGGAATATCCACCAAGGGATGCAATTGTCCGTTTGCTGAGCCTTTGATTCAGATAGGGATAAAGCGCCGCTCCGACAGCCATTCCTACCGCAATGGCTATCCCCAGTATGGACAGCATAATCTCACCCACCTTCAAAACCTCACTGACCAGCGGAGCCTGCAGACTGTTAAGGGGAACCAGCACTGCATTCATAAAGACGGCAAGCAGCATAAAGTGGCGCAGGACCACATTACTGTTCAAATAGGCAAATCCGCCTTTTAGATTATTCATATACTCCCTTGCATTAATCTTTCCTCTCACCAGGTTCTCTTCTTTTACCCGCAAGGTGGCTATAATCAGGGCCGACAGAAAGAAGGTTGCCATATCTACATAAATCGCAGCAGTTACGTCAAATATCGAGATAATGACACCGGCCGCTCCCAGTCCGATCAGCTCCATCACACTGCATAAGCTGGAGTTCAGCGACATTCCGAAGGAGAAGTATTCTTTTTTCAGAAGCTTCGGCAATATTGCCGAAGAAGCCGGTCCGCGGAAAGCTTCCGCACAGGATATGGCAACTGTGGCTGCAAGTAAAATCCATTGATTTAGAAATCCCAGCAGATGGGCTGACGCAATCAATCCGACGCATAGTCCCCGAATGAGATCGGTAATGACCATGATCCGCTTTTTATTCCTGCCTTCAATCATCGCTCCTGCAAAGGGCTGTAAAAATATAGTCGGAATGCGGTTAACACCAAAAATGATTGCGGACCAGGCTGCACTCTGCGTGATCTGATAAACCAGCCAAACCAGTGCTATACTGTCGATAGAATCACCAAACCGGTTAATCACAGCAGCAGTCACCGTCTTCATATATTCCTTCTGTCTCAGAATCAGTTTATAGCCTACCTTTGCTTCTTCATTCATCTTCGCTTCCTCCTGTTTCGATACACCAATCGTTAGATACAAATCTAACATATAGTTTTATCATTGTCAACTATATTGTTTGATCTATATCTAATATGTCATTCATACTCATCTAACGCTCTGCTATTAAGTATTTTTATCGGTTTTCATATGCCAAATGCATCTCTGTCCGGGGTGCTATGCTTCTAAAGGCTGAATTTCAACGGATGCAGTATTATTTACGACAAAAAATGGGCCTACTCCAAGAAGTATCCCATTTTTAACCGTGATTATGAAATTGCCGTCATTGTGCTGCATTTAATTAAATTCCAGGAGTCCCGGGCATTACTCGCCCGCTGTTTTATCTATATACCACCGGGCAAAGAGCTTCACCCGGCCAGCTTGATTCACTATGGTTTCCGCTGTAATTTCTTTCGCTTTGTAGTCCTTGTAATCCTCTCTCTTATACCAGCCGCCGAAGATATATTTCTCCTTCACCGGCTCCGGCAGCTCCCCGTATTCCTGCCCGACGAATACCTCCTTCTCATAGATCTCTCCGTTAAAGGCAATCAGGGAAACCCTGACGGATTTCTCCTTCCACCGGGCATAAA
>JAEZFH010000363.1 GCA_023437885.1 Bacillota bacterium
GCCCTTGACCGCTCCGATGATGATACCCTTAATAAAATACTTCTGAAAAAACGGATAAATAATTAATATGGGCAATGCTCCCATAACCGCGATCGCCATCTTGATTCCGGTGGAAGGAAGCACAATATTCTGATTAATGGCAGCTCCGCTCTGGGCATTGGATAGCAGGAACTGCACATCCATCAGCATTCGATTCAGCAGGGTCTGTATACTGTACATGGTATCCTTATTCATATAATACAATCCGTTGATCCAATCATTCCAGTATGCCAATGCAACCAGAAGTGTTACGGTAGCAACAATTGGAACGGACATGGGCAATGTTATCTTTGCCAGAATATACGCTTCACCGGCTCCGTCCATTCGAGCCGCCTCGATCACCGCATCCGGAATATTCGCGGTAAAATAGGTCCTCATCATAATGATATAAAAAGCGCTCATCATCAATCCGGGAACAATGTAAGCCCACCAGGTATTCTTAATATGGAAGGTCTGGGTCCACATAATATACGAGGGAACCAATCCTCCGTTAAACAGCATGGTGAAGAATATAAAAAAGGAAAACACCTGCCGCCCGGGCAGATCCTTTCTGGACAGCGGATAAGCAAACAGCACGGTCAGGAGCACATTGGCCATAGTCCCGATCACTGTGACTCCTGCGGATATGGCATATCCGCGTAATATATTTGTGGAATCCACCAGCAGATACTTATAAGCATCAAAGGAAAGCTTCTTCGGCAGAAAGCTGTAGCCATTCCGAACCAGGGTCAGTTCATCTGTAACGGAGGATATGATCAGCAGTATAAACGGAATCAGACAAAATAGCGCCAATAATATCATTACCAGGTTCGCTGTTATTTGAAATCTTTTACTTTTTTCAACCATTTCTTCTCTCCTTCCTTAAAATAATGAGTTTTCTGCGCTTACACGCTTTACGATAAAGTTTGCCGTCAGCACCAGAAGAAACCCAACTATGGATTGATAAAAGCCAGCCGCCGATGCCATGCTTACATTATTCAACGAAATCAATCCCCGGTAAACATAGGTGTCGATGGTATTGGTCACATCGATCAGCAGACCGCTGTTCATCGGAACCTGATAGAACAAACCGAAATCTGAATAAAAGATCCTCCCGATGGACATCAGTGTCAGAGTTATAATTGTAGGCTTTAAGCACGGCAGCGTTACATTGGTAATCTGCTGCCAGCGGGAGGCTCCGTCGATGGCTGCCGCTTCAAAGTAGCCCCGGTCAATCCCCACCAGGGTGGCAAAATAAATGATACTGGTATAACCAAAGCCCTTCCACAGATTGACCAATACCAGAATGACCGGCCAGTAAGCCGGCGTAGAGTACCAGGAAACCGGCTCCAGACCCAGGGGACGCAAGATACTGTTATTGATAAAGCCGGTATCCGCACTTAAGAAAGCATATACCAGATAGCTTACAATTACGATAGAGATCAGAAAAGGAATGAGAATTACTGTTTGGTATAATTTCTTCCATCGGATATTCCTGATATCGTTGAGCAGAATGGCTACCGTAATTGCCAGGAGAGTACCCAGGCAGATAAATACCACATTATAACATAAGGTATTTCTGGTAATAACAAATGCATCCTTTGTTTTAAACAAAAATTCAAAGTTTTTCAAGCCGACAAATTTACTTCCCGATATCCCCTTGGCATAATTAAACTGCTTAAAAGCGATCCGCAATCCGGCCATCGGTATGTAATTATTAATTATGATATACAGCACCCCGGGCAGCATCATCAGATACAGCGGCAGATACCGTTTTAACCGTTTTATTTTGTTCCAGAAGCTCTTCTTCATAGGCCTACCTCCAAAAAATACATAAGAAGGGGGAGAATAACCGTGTCAGGTCCACCGCTTTCCTCCCCCAAATACTGTTATAGATTATAGATGAATTTACTTGGACGCCAGCCAGGCATCCAGCTGTCTCTGCTTTTCAGCAATAATTGTATTAACGCCCGCATCCTCCAGCTCCTTTAAAAATTGAGGCAGGGCAACGGAAGGATCCACCGCACCGCAGTCCAGGGCATTTACATACTTATTTCTGACATTGGAGCATGCCGTTACTTCATTGATTACGCTTTCGTTGTTCCAGCCAAAGCCTTTGGCGGGTGATACGATCGCCGTCTTATTAAACTCGTTGGTTTCTTCCCAGAGTGTCACATCCGAACCTTCCCATACCGGTGTGATCATCTCATTCAGCCAGGCCCAGGGATAGCTGGGATACCCCGTGCTGCTTCCGTCCACTCCCTCGGGATAACGAACCATTGTCTTTTCTTCGTTCATAAATTCATAGTGTTTTCCTTCCACACCGTTCACCAGAATATTCTGTAATTCCGGATTGGTATAGATCTCATTCATCACCTGAACGGTTCTCTCCGGTTTTTCACTGTTGTGCGCCACATACCAGAGGATATCCAGTCTGGTGGTGGTAGTATAAGCTTCTGTCATAGGAATTACCACCATGTCCAAGCCGGTGGATTTCTTATGTTCTGCCTCAATACCCGGCTTTACGTTGCAGAAGCGTCCGAAGCCCTTCCCGGAGCTGATCAGTGTTGCCCAGGGCTCCGTATTGGAGGCAGCATCCGGCATAATCAGGCCCTTCTTTGTCCATTGATATCTGCGCTCCACAATCTCACGGTATTCATCGGTGGCATACCAGTCCACTACCGTGGTATCCGCAGGATCCGTACAATCCTTTAACACACCGAAATCCACACCCAGATTGTCATAGGTTGTCATGGTATTCATGGTTCCTCCGTTGGAGATAATCGGGTACATATCCGGATATTTCTCCTTTACCGCCTGCAATAAAGGCTCCAGCTCTTCTTCCGTACGAATATTGGAATAATCAAAGCCCAGCTCATCCGCGATGGATTTTACAAAAGTGAAGCCCCATGCCACTGACTTCTCTTTATTGGCAGGTACTGCGTAAATACCGCCGTCTACCGAGGTACAGGCCCAATCCTCCGCACTGATCTGTGCCTTCATCTCAGGTGCATATTCATCCATGTACTGTCCGATCTCAACAATCTGTCCGTTGCTCACAGCAGAAGAGAAGATATCCCGGTTGTTATATAACATATCCAGCTTTTCACCGGAAGAAAACATCAGGTTCACTTCCTGTGCGTAGGTCCCAAAGCCGATCCGGACCACTTCCAGCTTTGTATTGAATTTAGGTTCTAATATGGCGCTTGCCAGAGCGGACACCTCTTCACAGTCCTCCGCCTTCGCAGTACCCGGCAGAACCAGCTTCACCGTATAAGGCTCCTGCTTACTGTAATCTTTTCCTTCTGCCTGTGTACGATCCGCATCCGCTTCACCGGAAGCCTGCGAGCCGTTCTGGTTTGTGTTTGCCCCCTCGTCCTCCGGTGTTTTGGCAGTCTTTCCGCAACCGGTCAACGGCATACAAAGCATAGCAAGAATAAGTAAAAACGAAATAACCTTCTTCATAAATTCTACACTCCTCTATCAGTTTTCTTGGGTAAGAGTATCTCTGACCCATGCTGTGATTATATCCAATCCGGGCCTCTGCGAACTACCCGAAGAATGACACATATTATTCAAATCATGACTTGTGTTATAATTCGGTTCTCTTTTTGCCACCGCTTTTTACTGTCGTATCTCACTGGGGGATACCCCGAACAGACGCTTAAAGGATTGAGCAAAGTGGGAGAAATTACTGTAGCCGACCTTCGATGCAATAATGCTGACCGAGAAGTCCGTTGTTTCCAGCATCAGCTTCGCGATATTCATCTTCTCCTGCAGGATGTAGTCCGACAGCTTTACCCCCTTCTCCTTGCGAAAGAGTCTGGATAAATACTCCGGATTTAAGTAAACTGCTTCGGCAACATCCTTTCGGGTAATGTTCTTTTGAATATTCTTATGGATATAGTTTAATATATCATCCATCCGGGATTGGCTGACATCCTCCTGTTCATACAAGCTTTTCAGATAATTCATGGTAAATGCAATTAAGCTTTTCATTCTTGCAACCGAGGTATAGGAATTCATCAGCGCTTCATAATTATATTCCTCCTCCCCCTCGATATAAAGATTGCCTTTCCCGTTCTTATAGTTTTTGATTGCATTCAGAAACAGATAGATGTAATCCTGATGAAATCTGCGAAGAACCTCCTCATTCATACGTTTATTTAGAATCATACGATCCAGATATCCCCATGCCTCCTGTTTTAAAAGCTCATAATAACCATCCCTTATAAACTGGGCCCATTTATTGCATTCCGGAGCAATATAATCCAGCACGAAGGAATGATTACTGCCGGCTTCGATAATCCCGTTATTCTTGGTCACGTTCTGACGGCAAATTTTCTCCAAATCCTTCAGCTTTAAAGGTAACTGCGAGAAGGCAGCATTCCCCGGATATAACGCAATCCTGCATTGAAAAAGCTGCTCACCGGCCTGAAGAAACTGCAGCATGCAGGGTGTCAAATTCTTCGCCCGTTCATTTCTCCGGTACACAAGAATATAACGCTCCCCATCCATTCCGATTACGGTCAGTCTGTCCGCATTTTCCTCCAGCAGCTCGCTCCAGATATTATCGATCGCATAGATTAAGAGATCCTTCTCCCACCGTTCCCCCCTGGCCTCCATCAGTTGCAGCAGGAACAGATCACACTGACTATCCTCCTTAACCGGACAGGACAATAAGGAAAGATACTGCGTCACCTCCTTCACGTCTATGCGCAGCCCAAGCAGGTACTCCCTCAAAACACTGCTTAAGGTTTCCTTCTCCCTCTTCTTCAGTCCCAAAGCGTAATTATAATAATTCTTGGTGATCGCATCCATTTTAATACAGTCAATCGCCTTCTGCAGAGAAGCTTCAATCTCTTTGTAGGTAACCGGCTGCAGCAGGTAATCAAATCCCTGCAGATGAATTGCTTTCTGTGCATAGGAGAATTCGGAATGCGAGGTAAGAAAAATGCATTTGATGTGATACCCCTGTTCAATTACCCATTCATACAGATCAAGACCGCTTCCCATAGGCATCTCAATATCACAGAGCAATAAATCGACGGAATTGTTTTGAATCCTTTCTTTCGCTTCAACGATATTATGCGCGGCAAATTTCATATCAATATTCATCTGCTCCCAATTAACACCCGCCAAAATACCCTCTATCACAGTGGGCTGGTCATCAACAATCAATAGATTCATATCCGATCACCTCTCTTTCGTCCTTCCATTCTCCTTCGGTACCTTAACCGGTACAATCATCTCACATTGCGCTCCCCCGGCATTATTACACTGCAGCACTGCCCTCTCGCCGTAAATTAAATACAGCCTTTGGCGGATGTTCGCAATTCCTATGTTGTTTTCCGTATATTGAAAGGCAGCCGGAAGATTCAGCTGCTCCAGCACCTTTGCATCAAAGCCGTTCCCGTTGTCAGTAATAATAATATCCAGCAGCTTTTCCTCCTCCATCTCCAATTCGATGATTCGGATCGAGATCTGCAGGGTCTGATGTGATTTCCGTCCGTATTTAAAGGAATTTTCTATAAAGGGTTGAATCAACAATACCGGTATAATGCAGCTCTTAAGGTGCTCTTCTATCTCAAGCTCATATTCGACATCCTGCTCCAGACTGTATTTTTGCAGCGAAATATAGTTCTCAATATGATTTAGTTCCTCTTCTACGGTAACCAGGGACATATTATCCTTGAAAAAATATCTGAGATAGCTGGAAATGTGGATGATCATATCCTGCATCCGGTCATAGCGCTTCAGCTCAGCCATACCATATAAATGCTTCAAGCAATTCAGAAAGAAATGGGGCTTTATCTGCAACTGAAGGTATTGAAGCTCAGCTCGGTTTTTTTGCAGCTCCCGCTCCCAGGATTCGATTTTTAAATGCTTGATCTCCGTCATCATCTGATTGAAGGTATCGTTTACATTTTGGAATTCCCGGATCTTATAACCGGATTCCACCTTCTCATCAATATTGCCGTCCCGGATCTTTACCATGGTTCTGATCAGATTCTCCATCGGCTTAAAATAGGATCTGGAAATCAGAACATAACAAAAGGGAATTAATAGAACCATGAACAGGGACAATACCAAAAGCAAGGTCTGCATCCAATTCATATAGGAGAAATAGCCCTTATACGGTATAAAATAGAAGATGCGCACATGCAGGATATCCGAATACCGATTCACAACCATATATCTGGGAGAGGTATCGGTAAGATAGTACTCCTTCTCAAATTTATCCGGGATCAGGATATGCTCATCCACCTCCTCCTGCATCGTAAGCGCTCCGCCCTCTGCCGTAGCATAATATAGAAACCCTTCTGTCTTCGAACGGCTTTTCACCTGACTTTGTATTGTTGCACTAAGATCTACAAATAAAAAGGTATATCCCCCGTTGTATCCGATCATCCGCAGCAAAAAGCCTTCTCCCTGAATGAGCACCGGCTGCCAGCCCCTGGCACTGCTCTCATCCGGTGTTTCCAGCCATTCCTTCACCACATCACCCATGCCGTCCTGTGTTTTTATCGGATAAATCCCTTCCTGATATACCGCGCGATAGATTTGATTCTTTTCCGATACCAGATAGATGCAACCAAGACTGCGGTTACTGCTTAACAAGGCTCTGTATTTTACACCGATTTCATAGCCGGAGAGGTGGCGCGTCAGTTCATCCACCTTGTGCAGCATATTAACATGATCAAAATCGTTGGCCCAATATTCGGAAACCGTAAGGCTCAGCCTTCTTAAATCATATTCGATCTGGGATTGATAGAGCGCGATTGTATTCTCTCCGCTCCTGGCCACCTCATTATTTAAGGTTTTGATCGAATAAAAATTATATACCACAAGACAGAAAATCATCGGTATCACGAATATTTCAACTATTAAGAGCAAATGCCGCTTGGATGATATTGTTTTAAACTTCATTCCTGCTCTCCCCCCTATTCAGCTATTTCGACATAAAATGATTCAATATAGCAACAGTATAAAGGAATCAAACGAAAAAAACCACTCAATCTATGATAGGAGCTATCAGTATCGTGACTTTTTATATAGTAATTATGATGATCTTGCTTCTTACTATTGACCATTGCAATACCGTCTGCTAGCTTATGCATATCCAAAGACGAATGAATAATAATGCATACGATCAGGAGGAACCCTATGAAAAAATCTTTGATTAAAAGCCTGCTTGAGGCTCTGGCTGTTGGTGACAGCTTCGCTAAGGCAACCGAATTTGCCTCAAGAGATCAGATAAAGACGGCCTACCGCTCCATCGAATCTCTGTTATCACCGGAGGAAGCACTCTCCCATAAGGACATGAGATATGCTCAGGTAACCGACGATACGGAGCAGAACATCTTCCTGCTGCAGGACTATTGCAAGAATCCTGACATCACACCCGAGATAGCATCCGCAAGCCTGATTCGCTGGTATGAGGAATCCGAGGATCCGGAGAAATATATCGGTCCCAGCTCCCGTAAGGCGATCCTTGCGATCAGAGATGGTGCTGACCTTTATCGTGCCGGCTCCGACGGAACCTCCTGCGGAGGAATCATGCGCGTTCCCGCTGCTTTTCTATGCAGTACCGATCCTGTATCTCTGCATGACAATATCATCAGCACTCTGTTACCCACACATAACACAAATATCGCCATGGAGGCAGCCATGGGCTATGGTCATGCCCTGTTTGCCGCAAGTGTCAATCACAGCATCGAAGACATCGTACAGGCGGCATTGATCGGATGCGACATAGGGCGGCGTATCTCCACGGAAAATTTGGATAAAGCCTGTGCGCCGTCCTGCAAAGCCCGCATTCCCATACTTCTTCATCACCTGCCGCAGTTCGCTGACGAGGAGGAATTCCTGGATTTCCTGTTTTATGTATTCGGTACCACCATTTCCTCCTGCGATGTTTTTACCGCGACGCTCGCTCTCTTTTTATGGTGCAAAACCGACGTATATCTTGCCATACGTTTGGCTGCGATGCTGGGAGGAGATACCGATACGATCAGCTGTCTGGCAGCCTTTCTGTGCTGCTGCTATGCCAGGGGGCATAACCTCCCGGAAAGCATGGTACAAACTGTCGTGGCAACGAATCGCCTTGATCCGGAGGATCTATCCCGACAGATTTATTATTACAGAGCAAATCACATGTCCGAAAGAAGGTTATAGCAATGAAGATAACGTATTTGGGCACTGCCGCAGCAGAAGGTTATCCCGGAATTTTCTGCAGCTGCAAATATTGCAGTACTGCCAGAGCCAAGGGAGGCAAGAATATCCGAACCCGATCCCAATGTATTCTTGATGATCACCTGCTCATCGATTATCCGGCAGACAGTTACAGCCATATGTTGCAGCACCGGATTCCTTTCTCCGAGATTAAAAGCATCCTGATCACCCATACCCATCAGGACCATCTCTATCTGGAGGACCTTGGGCTTCGCTGCGAAGGCTTCTCCCACGGACTGAAAGGTACGCTGACCTTATATGGAAACCCCTCTCTCTTTGATAAGTTCCGGGGGCTGTACCGACGCATTCCTAACGATCTTCATCTGGCCGGAAAGCTCGACTGCGTCGTGTTAACAGAATTTATTCCTGCCACGATTGAAAGTTACACCGTTACTCCGATGCTGGCCAACCATGATCCAAATGAAAAATGCTATATTTACCTGATTGAAAAGGAAAATAAACTCCTGCTTTACGGCAATGATACCGGCTGGTTCCCGGAGGCAACCTGGGAATATCTCTCAGAAAAAAAACTGGACTGTATTTCCCTTGACTGCACGCATATGAAATACAGACAAAGAGAAAATCATCTGGGCTTTCCAAATGTTCTGGAAACAATCGAGAGACTCCGTTCCCTTCATTGTATCAAGGAAGATACTCAAATACTGGTAACCCATTTTTCACACAATGGGCACATGCTGCATTCCGAAATGAAGGCACTGGCAAAGTCTCACGGAATCCATGTTGCATACGACGGCATGACCGTCATCTTTTAAGCCCTCCATTAGAAATGAATATAGATAGTAAAAAGACAGCGGAATGTGAAATCACACTACGCTGTCTTTTTGCTGCAATATTTAAACTTTTTGTTAATTTTATTTTTTAGTTACTAAAAAATATTGCTTTTTTTGTTTAGATACTATAAAATAATAAGAAAGGGGTTGTAAAATATGCAAACCCTAGCTATACACTTCCAAAGCAGCAAAGGAGGCAGCAATGAATCAAAAAAATGCTTTAATTGACCGGTTATATCAGTCGGTAAATATGATGATATGCGAATCGAAGACGGCCAGAAGCTACGGTACAGGTCACAAACTGACTTTGTCAGATATCTGTCTTTTAAAATGTATCTTCCGGAATGAGAATGCCAAAGCAAGCGAACTGTCCCAATTTTTAGGCATCACCAATGGTGCGGTCGCCCAGCTTGCCAAGAAGCTGACGGAGAAAGGGTATCTGGAGCCCTACCGCATCAGCGGAAACAAAAAAGAGGTCTATTATAAGCTGACACAAAGCGGTGAAGCAGCCTGCTCCGGATATGATGAACATTACCGGTCCATGCGGAGCAATATTGAAAATTATATAGAAAAACTCGACAATGAAACCATTGAAAAAATCATCGGTCTTTTTGACGCCGTGGCTGACAATTCAACTGTGGAGGAGCATTGTTCTATTAAGCATGCTTCTAAGGGAGGCCCTGAGC
>JAEZFH010000368.1 GCA_023437885.1 Bacillota bacterium
GATCTGTATGGAGAGCCGAAGCCTTCCTATCAGGCTGTGAAGAGGGAATATGCACCGGTTATTGCGGAAACAAAGCAGTCAGCTCTCTGTTTGACCTGCAGGAATGACTTGCCAAGCTATGAAATCAGAGGTTATTATATCCAACTGCAAAAGGCCGGAGGGGAGTTAAAACGGGTGGATATTCCAAACCTGTGCTCCGGTCAGAGCTGGAGTGTGGAAGGTATCTTACAGGATATTGATGGGTTTCGCATCCATCGGCCAAATGGAGACGAGGTGCTTTGCTTTTCTTGTATAAACGGGTAACAGGAATTCTGCTTTCATTCTATTGTCCAATATTTTGATGCTTTGGATGTGCCGGGATCTGAGATTGGAGCTCATAAACTAAAATTTCTGGAGCCCGAAGCGGATTTTTATCGAAAACATGCATGCCGGTTGGAAATGTAGCATTCTTTTAAGTATTTTTAAGGTTCCTGCGATATACTTAATAATGCCTGGACCATGGGACTACTTGCACGGCAGTGCGAAAATATTTGAATATTACGCGGAAATGGGATACGATTAAAAGTTGTTAAATATTAAATATGTCTGTGATACTCCCGGATCCGCCATAAATGAAATACTGGAGACACCTTGACAAGAAGCATATCCATGAATATAATGAAACATCATGAACCTGTTCTATATTCATGATCTGCGAATGAATACAAGTGAATTGTCAGTCGATTCGTTTGCTGTGATGAAAGGCTGTGAAGAAAGGCTGTGAAGAGGAGAGTAATTACCGGGGTGGTCTACAGAGAGTTCCGCAAGCTGAGAAGGAACGGCAGGATAGGTAATGAAACAAGCCTTGGAGCTTCATACGGATCCATATGTTTGTGATACTTTTATTGAATTAAAGAAGGTAACACATAACGGAAGGTGATGCTATGACGTGGGTTCACGTTACAGGACTAGAGTATACTTTGTACTCAAAAAGATTAGTATGGCAACATATTAATGAAATAGGGTGGCACCGCGATTCATATATCGCCCCTACAGTTATAGCTGTAGGGGCATTTTGCATATAAGAAGGAGCACATCTGTAGGGTATGTTTGATTTTGACCGTCAGAGAAAAGAAGCTCCTGGGAAGCAGAAGGACCCTGCAGACAGAATATATTTGTTTGATAGGAGAGAAAAGCATGAGAGAGTTAATGAAGGAGGAAAGACCATTCTTTCCAAAAAGAGCAGTGATTACCGCAGGTATGCCCTACGGGAATAAGGAACTCCATTTTGGCCATATCGGAGGAGTATTTATTCATGCTGATGTATTTGCCAGATTTTTAAGAGACCGGATCGGCAGTGAAAATGTAATCTTTGTATCAGGAACCGATTGTTACGGCTCCCCCATCCTGGAAAGCCACCGTAAGCTGAAGGAGGAGACGGGTACCTCCATATCCCTTGAGGAATATGTGCTGGAAAACCATAAGAAACAAAAGGAGGCCCTGGACCGTTACCAGATCAGCTTAAATCTTTATGCAGCCTCGGCGCTTGGCAGGAGCGGGGAGCTTCATAAGGAGGTGTCCCGTGAAGTGTTTGAAGCATTGTATGAAAAGGGTTACCTGGAGCGTTTGTCCACACCCCAGTTTTTTGATCCGGTTCATAAGGTGCTGCTGAATGGGCGTCAGGTCGTAGGACAGTGCCCAATTCAAGGCTGCTCCTCAGAGAAAGGATATGCCGATGAATGCTCCCAGGGTCATCAATATATGCCGGGAGAATTGATTAATCCCAGAAGCACCGTCTCGGGGGAGACTCCGGTGATTGTACAGGTAACCAATTGGTATTTCCGCCTGGAAGTGTTCCAGAAGCTCTTATCCGAACGGTTGGCATATCTTCGCAGTCATTCCAACGAAAGAAAATATCAGCTGAGCGCCATGGAGGAATTTCTGAAGAAGCCGGTGATCTATGTAAAGAAAAGCCAGTGGGAGAAGATGGAACAGGAAGCGGCGAAGCTTCCGGAGCATGAGTATCTGGAGGAAGCGAACAAAAGCTCGGTTACCCTGGTGTTTGATCATCTTGAGAATAGGGATATTGCCAGAAGACTGCTCAGCGAAAAGGGAATCAATTACAGGACGGGGAAAACGCTGGTTCCGTTCCGGCTGACGGGGAATATAGAATGGGGTGTTCCAGTGCCTGGAAAGGAGGGCCTGGAGCAGCTTACCTTCTGGGTATGGCCGGAATCTTTATGGGCACCGATCTCATTCACCAGGGCCTATCTGGAAAGCAGGAACGAGAAGGCAGAGGAGTGGAAGAAGTGGTGGTGCTCCGGGGAGAGTAAGGTATACCAGTTCATCGGAGAAGACAATATCTATTTCTATGGAATAGCCGAAATGGCTATGTTTATGGCCTTACAGACAAAGGAGCCCGGGATACAGCCGCAGGAAGGGGAGTTGACACTGCCCCATCTGATTGCAAACAATCATGTTCTGTTTATGAATAAAAAGGCCAGCAGCAGCTCGGCAGTAAAGCCGCCCATGGCACAGGAACTGCTGGAATACTATACTCCGGAGCAGCTGCGGATGCATTTCCTAAGCCTGGGCCTGGACACGGACAGCGCAAGCTTTATGCCGAAGGTATATGGAAATACCGGGGATGGCGGTCAGGATACGGTGCTAAAGGAAGGGAATCTATTGACGAATGTATTCAACCGTATGGTACGGTCCTGCTTCTATACCTCCCAGAAATATTATGCTTCAAAAATACCGGAGGGTAACGTGAGCGAAGAGGTCAGAGAGGAAGCGAAGGAGGCTGTGCTGGTCTATGAGCGGCATATGTATCATCATGAATTCCACCGGATTACGGATCTCTTGGACCGCTATATCAGGAATATGAATAAATACTGGGTGAATCGTATTCGTGTTGCAGAAACGGAGGAAAATGATATCCTTCGAAGGCAGGTATTGATCGACACCTTCCATGCGGTCAGGACAATTACCAGCCTGCTGCATCCGATTGCTCCGGCAGGCTGTGAGATGGTCAGGGAGTATCTTGGAATCGGTGAGGAGCTGTGGCGCTGGGAGCATATCTTTGATTCTTTGGATGTGCTGGTACCTGATATTGGAGCACATAAACTAAAATTTCTGGAGCCCAGAGTGGATTTTTTTCGAAAACATGAATGTCAATTGGAAATGTAGTACGTGGTGTGATTTTCAGCAGGGCGGACCTGGCGCTGAACGGGTCCGCTTCCCTGACCATTGCAGCAAATTACAAGCAGGGTCCGGTTCATGGACCAATTAGATGATAAATTGATAGATATTAAAGATGTTAATACAGATGATAATCAGCATAAGAAAAATAAATAATTTATCCACCAACTGGTTATCGATCCGCCTGTTAATGCTGCGGCCCGCAACGGCACCAAGAATACCTCCTAAAATCATTACCAGCAGGAAGGGCAGTTCAAACTCCGGAATGCTCCCGGTTGCCAAAGTCTTTAGAAAGCTTGTGACTTGGGAAAACAGGATGATGTAGAGGGAATTCTGGGCTGCTTCCTTTGTTTCCATGGAGAAAAAATAGTAAAGAACAACCAAATTAATCGGCCCGCCCCCAATTCCGAGAAAGGAGGACAAAAGACCAAGGATTAGACCGATAATAATGCAAAAAAGCGGATGATTAAAATTTCGAGTTTTGATGGAAGATTTCTTCAGGGTATAGATCAATGTGCCTATGGTGATAATCAGCAGGCAGGCAGCCTGAACCGCGCCGATCATATCCTGATCGGAAAACAGGCCGGAAATATGTTCAAACATCGATTTCCCTAGGACTCCCCCGACTGCTGCACCGACTGCCAGAGGAGTTGCAATCATCTTGCGTATGGAATTGTCCCCCTCCAGCTTGGCCTTCCCCACGGAATACAGTGACATGGACAGGACAGTAATGCCGGATAAGAAGCTGATAGCGGAGACACTCAGCACCTGAAAAGCATCCAGTACAGGCTTGATTATTACCCCTCCGCCGATACCGCAGATTGCGCCGATGATGGATGCGCCGAAACTGATTAGAAAAAATAATAAGACCATAAATTCCTTTCCCAGAAGTAAAAGCTATCTGATGTGTGATATGTTTGCCGGTTGGAGCAGAGGTTATACTACTTAAGGAGGCTTTTGCAGCTCTCCCGGTTGGCAATATAGAAGGGCAGCTCAATTTTTACCGGTATGGAGTTCCCATTCTCGATCCGGTCAATTAGTATTTTAGCGGTCATTTTCCCCAGCTCCTCGATGGGAACATGAACCGTAGTCAGCATGGGCGATACATACTGAGCGGTTTCAATATCATCGATACTGATAACGGAGATGTCCTCGGGGATCCGGCAGCCCTGCTCCTTAATGGCTTTCATCGCACCGATGGCCGTCAGGTCATTGGCGCAGAATAAACCAGTGATGGGGGGAGCTTTTTTCAGGAATTGCTTCATACCATGATAGGCATCCTCTGCAG
>JAEZFH010000374.1 GCA_023437885.1 Bacillota bacterium
CTGTGGCACAGATCGCATTTCAGGTATCTGCTGAGACGCTTCTCAAAATCCTGCAAATCCAAATCCATGCTGTCAAAGATCGATTGATCCACCGTATCGGCCACGGGAGCGCCCATGCATCTCCAGGCATAATGCTGTGCGATATGAATGCAGGAGACAAGCTCATAATTCACGATGCAGTGGTCCGCCGGCCTGTGATGATAGGCTGCTATTTCATACATCGGGAAGGGCAGATCCCATAAATCGATGAAATGACCTCCGATTTCCTGATGCTGCATCTGATATTCGTTCTGATCGAGCAGCGCATAATCCTCCAAGGTTAAATCTTCGTCCAATAATCCCTGCTTCTGCAATCCCCTGGTCAGGAGAATCAGACCGATATTGTGCATCAGTCCGGCAAACATGGAAGCCTCCGGGGGTTGCTTGTGGAAGAAGGTCTCATAGAGGAAGAGGAAGATGCGGTTAGTTAAGTACGCATGCTTCCAAAGTATTTCCGGTTCATTCCTGCGGTCTTCGTGCTGCGCGGCAGTGCCGGCGGCAACACAGGCCCAGTGCATAAAGCTTTTTAGATTATGAAGTCCGATATAATTAGCCGTTTGCCGGACGGTATTTGGCATTACTCCGTATACTGCGGATTTCCCCACCTGAAGGAGGAGGTCGGAGATGACCGGATCCTTATCCATCTCTTCAATTAACGCCTCCAAATTCTCTTCCTCAATTAAGGAAATCAATTTTTCACAGTTTTCAGGCATGCAGCTGCTGCAGCCCATTTGCTCTATCATATCCATTAAATCCTTGGAATTAAGCAGCATATCATCTGCAAAGAGGCGATGGACATTCTCCAGCAGCTCATTATTATTCCAGGGCTTAAATACATATAATTTGGCTACGTTATGCAGCAGAGCCCGAAACATCGGCTTTTCCTCTGCATAACCGCTGATGATGACACGGATAATTTTCGGGTATTTTTCCTTGATGATGCTTAAAAGCTGGTAGCCATCGAGTATCGGCATACGCATATCACTGATAACCATATCAATCTCCGTGGTTTCAATCAGCTTCAGTGCTTCCATGCCGTTTTCCGCCGTATATATTTCGTAATCCGTCTCCAAAAACATTCTCGATAGAGCTTTTAGTATCTGCACTTCGTCGTCAACAATTAAAATTTTCTTCATACCCTCTTCATCCTTTCATTTTTGTGAAATTATTGTTCTTCAAATGAAAAACCGATTACAAGATTGTCGTCCTCGTCTAGTATCTGGAGTGTAATAAAGTGTAGGTCCTATATTTTGTCAACAATGTTACGGATCTGCCGGAAGGATGGGCAGAGTGACCAAAAAGGTCGCTCCCTTACCCAATACGCTATTTACATCAATGGAACCGTTATGTTTATTTACTATAATATCATAGGAAATGCTTAGGCCGAGTCCCGTGCCCTGACCGATTTCCTTGGTGGTAAAGAAAGGTTCGAACAGCTTGAGAATATTCTCCTCCGGGATCCCCGGACCATCATCGATGAACCGGATGAGAATCTGCTGGTCTGCCTTTCTGGCAATAATCTTAATTAAACCAAGCTCTGCGCGCCTTTGCGAGCGGATTGCCTGTGCAGCATTGATAATGATATTGACAAATACCTGCCCCAACTGGACCCGGTTACAGTAGATTATGATATCATCGGGTACCTCCAGCTCGATTTCAGCTACATACTTTACTTCATTGCGGGTGATGAGGATGACCTGGGTGAGCAAATCCAACAATACATTAGTGTCCTTCTCATCGTCCCTGGAGGAGCGGGCGAATACCCTTAACGATTGGACAATTTCCGTAATCCTCTGTAAGCCGCCGATGGAGTCGGTGAAAATATCCTCCAGCTCATCCATGATGTAATCCATCTTCAAGGACTTATATTTGTCACTTAATTCAGTTTTGTACCTGCATAAATCCAGCTGCTCCGAAGGTTCTCTGCCATCGATTCTATCTTGCACAAAAGTAAGAAATTCTATTACGCGGTTGAAATATTTTCGAAGGGTATCAAAATTACTGATGACAAAGCCCATGGGATTATTGATTTCGTGAGCAATTCCAGCCGCCAGCTGTCCGATGGCTGCCATTTTTTCCGACTGGACCAGGCTGAACTTGGCTTCCGTAAGCTTTGCATTCATTTCTTTTAATTCTTCATTCTGCGTTCGTGTTGTCTCAATTAAGGCTTTGAGATGATTGGAGCTGTTCTTCGATTCAATCGCTACCTTGAGGCGGGCATTCAGCTCGATCACATTAATGGGTTTGTTAATGTAGTCAAAGGCCCCCAGCTCAAAGCATTTTTTGTAGCTTTCCAGATCATCCAGAGAGGTAAGCATGATGATGAGCAGATCGTCATAGCTGGGATCCGACTTCAACCGGGTCAATAAATCAATGCCCGTGATTGCCGGCATGAGGATATCCAGAATTAAGATGTCAATCCGGTTTTCTGTAAGCAGGGTCTCCGCCTGTGCGGGATCATTGCACAGGAATATTTGTGTAATATCCGGGATGTCTTCCAAATAACGTTTGGCTATTGCAAGGTTGAGTTGACTGTCATCGACTACAAGTACCTTCATATTTTAGCCTCCATTCGTAAATTGAATCGTCATTTGTTTATACAATTATATCAAACGGAGGAAATTATTTCAACTAAAGATGTGCATTTTAACAAATAATGGTATGCTCTGATTTTATCTTATGTAACAATGTCACAAAGATTGACTAAAAAATAACAAGGATTCCCTTGACAACAATATCATAATATCGTAATATTTGAATATAGTAATATAAAAGATGCCTCCCAGAAAGAAGGAATGATATGGATAAGGATTTCACCAGATATAACGAAACAGCAGAATTACTTAAGACGATAGCCCATCCGGTCAGATTGTGCATCATCAAAGGCTTGCTGGAGAAGGGAGAGTGCAATGTAACTTATATGCAGTCCTGCCTTGGTACCCCACAATCGACGGTATCACAGCATATCCAGAAGCTGAAGGCGGCAGGGATAATTGAAGGACGCAGAAGCGGGCTGGAAATCTTTTATAGGATCAAGAGTGATAAAGTAGCAGCGTTGATGCGGCTGCTGTTTTATGAGAATAGTGATAGAGAAGTGTAGTGAATTCAGAATGAGAGAATTAAAATGACTGGATTTATATCATTAGGATAGGATCATGTACAGGATCTTACGCATGATAGAAGAAAGTGCAGTAAGCAGCAGAGAGAATATTTTAAGCTTGCTCATAAGCATGCGAGTAAGTTCGATCATAAGCATGCGAGTAAGTATGTGAGTAAGTATGTGAGTTGCGGGCGATGTTGAACACGACATATATTCAAGATTATATATGTGGGGCAGGTATGCCCCATAGGATGGAGGGATAAGGAATGAGTAAAAAAGTATTGATTGTGGGCGGAGTGGCAGGCGGAGCATCTGCAGCAGCCAGGCTGAGAAGATTGGATGAGACGGCACAGATTATCATGTTCGAGCGGGATGAATATATTTCATTCGCGAACTGCGGCTTGCCATATTATATCGGTGAGAGTATTAAGGAACGGGGAAAGCTCCTTGTACAGACGCCGGAGGCGATGAGGGCAAGATTCAATATTGATGTAAGAAATAACAGCGAGGTAACAGGAATCAATCCAAAAAATAAGTCGGTTACCGTCAATTCGAAAACAAGGGGAATTTACGAAGAAACCTATGATTATTTAATACTGTCCCCAGGAGCAAGGGCACTGAGGCCAAATATTCCCGGGATTGACAGCGATAAGATTTTCACTCTGAGAAACATCCCGGATACGGATAAAATGAAGGCTTATGTAGACAAAAAGGGTGTAGAGAGTGCGGTAGTCATCGGCGGCGGCTTTGTGGGCGTGGAGATGGCGGAAAACCTGAGAGAACGCGGCCTGAAGGTGGCGTTGGTTGAGGCAGCGCCCCATATCCTTGCACCCTTTGATTCTGATATGGTGGTACTTCCCGAAAAGGAGCTGGCAGAGAACGGGGTAAGCCTGCATCTAAACGATGGTGTGAAGAGCTTCCGTGAAGTTGGTAACCAGGTAGAGGTTACCTTGAACAGCGGTATTGCTCTAAGTGCGGATCTGGTTGTGCTGGCCATCGGTGTTGCTCCGGATTCAGCATTTCTGAAGGACAGCGGAATTGAACTCGGACCACGGGGGCATATTCTTGTTAATGACCGGATGCAGACCAATCTGGACGGCATCTATGCAGTAGGAGATGCGATCGAAGTAGTGGATTATGTAACCAAGGCAAAGACTGCGATACCGTTAGCCGGACCTGCCAATAAGCAGGGCAGGATAGCGGCAGATAATGTGGCAGGGCTGAACTCCTCCTTCAAAGGCTCTCAGGGAACCTCCATTCTTAAAGTCTTCGGGCTGACGGCAGCCAGTACCGGTGCAAATGAAAGAACACTTCAAAGATCAAACATCGCTTATAAGACAATTACCATACACCCGGTATCCCATGCCTCCTACTATCCCGGAGCGGTGCCAATGACTCTGAAGCTGATCTTCCAGGAGGACGGTAAGATTCTCGGAGCTCAGAGCGTTGGCTATGACGGTGTGGATAAACGGATTGACGTTATAGCAACGGTCATCCGGCTTAACGGCACTGTCTGGGATCTGACAGAGCTGGAGCTGTCCTATGCGCCTCCCTTCTCCTCGGCGAAGGACCCGGTAAATATGGCAGGCTTCGTTGCACAGAATATTCTGGAGGGCAGAAGCCATACGGCTACCTGGAGTGAAGTAATGGAGCTGCCCCGGGAGGATTATATCCTTGTGGATGTCCGCAGCGAGGAAGAATACGGGAGCGGCCATGTGGAGGGTGCAGTTAATATCCCGGTAGACAGCCTGAGAGAACGCTTGTCTGAGCTGGATAAGAATAAAACGATCGTAGAATACTGTCAGGTGGGTCTCCGCGGTTATGTTGCAGACCGAATCCTCAGTCAGAACGGTTACCGTGTTCTTAATGTTACAGGCGGATATAAGACGGCGGCGGCACTCCGATTTGATCCCCATAAAACGGAGAGTGAAAGCACCCCGTCCACCGGAAGCGGAACAAAGCATACGGTAATTGATCCGGATACCCAGGCGGTGAAGGTGGAAACGGATAGAAACGGGAGCTTTGATAAAACCCTGGATGCCTGCGGCTTATGCTGTC
>JAEZFH010000421.1 GCA_023437885.1 Bacillota bacterium
CGAATGATGCAGCGGTATATCTGGCAGTCATGGAAGCGATGGCCTTTGATGAGAAGAATATCGATACGCTTCTGGATCAAGGATTGGATTATATTGAGAATGCTGACTTCAAGACCTTGATTGCAGAGCTGAGGGAACGCTGTGCCAAGGCAGAGGACTGGCGTCAGGTCCGGGATTGGATTGCCAAAGAGCATGGTTATGACAAATACCCGGGAAACTGCCCGATGATAACCAATCATCTGACCTTATTAATGGCTTTCATCCTAGGCGGGAATGATTTTCATAAGTCCTGCATGATTGCCTGCTCCGCAGGATGGGATACGGATTGCAATTCCGGCAATGTGGGATGCTTAAACGGAATCCGCCTGGGACTGGAGGGCTTTCGCAGCGGTACAGATTTGAGAAAGCCGGTAGCAGACCGGCTATATGTGGTAACCAGTGACAGCGGCTCCTGTATTTCGGATGCGGTTTTGGAAACAAGGAAAATCGTACAGGCAGCAGCAAGTCTGGCCGGGGAAACGGTGGATTTGCCGAAGGAGAGGTATGCATTTGAATATCCGGGCTCTGTTCAAGGGGTTATGCCCTTTGATAAAAATACGGTGGTACAGGTGCTTACAGGAATTGATAATTCCTTTGAAACAACCGGAGAATACGGATGTAAGCTATCCTTTGCAGGATTGGGAGCCGGAGTGCATGCTTCTGCCTCCGTGGATACCTTTATTGATCTGCAGCCGAAGGGAAAAGAAGGCACCAGCTATTTTGACGTACTATGCTCCCCCACGCTATATAGCGGCCAGAAAGTTAAAATTGAGGTTGCTGCACCCGCAGAACGGAATCCGAAGCTGGAATTCTTTATTGAATACTTCGATGAGAACGACCGGCTGGACCTGATTTACAGCGAAGAGCATCCATTGGAGCAGGGCAGGAATATTCTCAGCTGGGTGGTACCGGACACGAAAGGACATGCGATCTATCGCCTCGGTATCCGGTTGACCAGCCAAAAGCGCCTCGATGGTTATATTGTGATCAAAAATCTGGACTGGTCCAATGCACCTGCGATATATCGAATGGGACGCTCCATGGAAATGACACCGAGCCTTACTCCCTGGACCACGACAACGGCATGGAGGAAGACCTTCGTATCGTCCGCGGATCATTTTAATCCGGACTATACGGTGACCTTCTCCATCAGCAATGCGGTGAAAAACGGCGTTGTAACCACGGGTACCGCGGATTGGGCAGATTACTCGGTGGAAACCATTATGACCTTTTCACAGCAGGAGCAGGCGGGTCTGGTAGCCCGGGCAAAAGGCCACCGCAGGTACTATGGTGCAGTATTTACCGGGGGCAATGCAGTGATTTACCGCCAACAGGACGAACAAAGGGTAACAATTGCAGAAGTACCCTATGATTATAAAATTGATAGTACGTATCAGCTGGTATTTTCGGTCAAAGGCGAGAGGTTGAGCCTGGCTGTCGACGGAACGGAAATTGTGTCGGGCAAGGATTATGCATATACCTGTGGACAGGCGGGATTTGTTGTGGATTCCGGCGCGGTGCTGGCTGATGGATTTGTAATCAGAGCGATTTGATTTTGGTCTGCTTAAGAAGAACGGTTCACTTTTTGTTCTTTAGGATTTGCGCCGCCATAGAATGGCGGAATAGAGGTTTTGTAAGCCGCTGAAGCGGCAGTTGGAGGTATTATGAGTATAAAACAATTTGAAAACCAGATCTATGCAGGAGTTCTCGGTAAAATCCTGGGTGTCTATCTGGGACGTCCGGTGGAAGGCTGGAGCTATGATAAAATCCGGGAGACCTTTGACGAAATCAAATATTATGTTCATCAGGCAGTCGGAGTTCCGCTGATTGTTGCGGATGATGATATCTCCGGCACCTTTGGCTTTTTCCGTGCGTTAGAAGACAATGGGTATGATAAGGAGCTTCCGGCGAAAGCGTTTGGGGATACCTGGCTGAATTATATTATCGAGAATAAAACAATTTTGTGGTGGGGCGGACTGGGACGTTCCACCGAGCATACAGCATTTCTGAATTTAAAGAATGGGATGGAGGCTCCGAAAAGCGGCGCGATTGAGACGAACGGGAGAACCATGGCGGAGCAGATTGGAGCACAGATTTTTATTGATGCCATTGCTATGGCCTGTCCGGACCAGCCGGAGCTGGCAGTGGAATTGGTAAGAAAAGCAGCCGGAGTCAGCCACGACGGGATTGCGGTGGAAGCGGCCTGCCATCTGGCGGCATTGGAAGCCATGGCATTCACGGAAAAGAATATTGATGTGCTGCTGGACAAAGCAGCGGCATATGTAAAGGATCCGATGCTGATTGAAATTGTTGCGGATGTCAGGGACTGCTGCAGAAAAGAAAAGAACTGGAGAAAGGTGCGCGCATATCTGGACTCCAAATATGGATATGACATCTATCCGGGATGCTGCCATATGGTTCCGAATCATGTCATGGTGATCGCAGCCATTATTCTGGGAGAAGACGATTTCCAGAAATCCATCAGCATTGCCTCCTCAGCAGCATGGGATACGGACTGTAATGCGGGAAATGTAGGAGCTTTTAACGGAATCCGCCTTGGGCTTGACGGGATTAATGCCGGAGCGGATTTCCGGACCCCAGTAGCAGATCTGATGTATGTTGTTACCTCCGACGGCGGCTCCGTCGTTTCCGATGCTGTAATTGAAAGCAGAAAAATTATTACTGCCGCCGCCAGGATGGCCGGAGAAAGCATCGATCTGCCCGAGGAGAGATATACCTTCCTGTTTCCGGGTTCCCTGCAGGGCTTCCATCCCTGTGAATATCAGCATGGATGCATGTCCGAGGTGTCCTTAAGAAACAGAAATGAGCATACCGGTCAGAACGGATTGGAAATCTGCTGCAAAGGTGTTGCGGACGGTGTTACAGCCAATGTTTCCACACAGACCTTTATCGACTTCTCAAAGGTGGCGCAGAACTTTTCAACCGTTGCTTCACCGACCTTGTATTCCTTCCAGACAGTAAGAACCAAGGCCAGTGTTCCTGGCGGGGAAGCGGTTATTATAAGGCCTTATATTTTATATTATGATATCGAAGACCGGGTTCAGGTAAAATACGGCGAGCAGCAAGTGCTTACCGCGCAAGTTCAGGAGTTTAGCTGGCAGGTGCCGAATACGGAGGGCATGGCAATTTTTAAACTGGGCTATGAAATTTCAAGCCAATCCAGATTCTGCGGAACGGTTGTAATCCACAGCATCGACTGGAAGGGTGCGCCTGCCGGATTTGCACAGCGGGGAATGCTGATGACCTCCATCTGGAATACCAATCCGTTATGGCTGGCCAGCTTTGCCAGCTCCGCCGCACAGTTCGCAGCCGATTTCAAGCGTACTTACTGTGTTTCCCATCAGGAAAGGAACGGATTGGTTACGATAGGAACCAGGGATTGGGAAGATTACAGCGTAGAATCTACGGTATATTTCAGCCTTCATGAAGCCGGAGGCCTGGTGGTCCGCAGTGCGGGGCATAAACGCTATTACGGGGCCGTGCTGAAAGGGTATAAAAATGCGATTCTCTATCTGCAAAGAGACGGAATATGTAAGGTGCTGGGCGAAGTTCCCTATTCTTATGAAGAGGACAGGGCATATCAGCTAAAGCTTCGGGCCCACGGGAATCGGTTAACCTTTGAAATCAACGGTAAGGTGGTACTGGAAGCAGAAGACGATACTTACACCTGCGGAGGAGGGGGATTTGTCATCTCCCGGGGAACCATGACCTGTGACAGCTTTATTGTTGCTGAATAGGATAGGTTAAAAGAATGGCATTTTAAAAAAGCACAGAATGGAGGTTATTATGAACTATGTAATAGCATCTACGGCAGTAACGGACGAGATACGGTTTGCCGATGGGAAGACAGTGGAAAAGGTAGCTGGCGGAGCAGGTATTTATGCTCTTTGCGGTGTGAAATTATGGTGTGATGACGTTTTGCTGGTTACCGGGGTCGGTGCCGATTTTCACCGGCTTTATGGTGAATGGTACAAGCGCAACGAACTGTCCATGGAAGGTCTGATCATAAAAGACGACAGAACACCTCATAACATAATTCAATATTACTGGAATGGGGAAAGGGAAGAGACACCCTTGTACGGAGCCGATCATTATCTAAGGATTGAAACCACACCGGAAGATTTAAGACCTTATTTCGAAACTGCAAAAGGAATGTATATTTTTAAAAACAGCAATCCGGAATATTGGAAGCGTGTAATTGATTATAAAAAGAGTTCAAAGACGGTTGTAATGTGGGAAATCGGCTGTGATGCCACCGATCAGGAAAATTATAACTGTGTAAAAGAAATTGCAAGGCAGATTGATATTTTCTCCATTAATTTAACCGAATCCAAGAATCTGATGGGAAAAGAAACCTTGGAGGAAATTATTGCTGAATATCAATCCTGGAATATTCCGCTGGTATTCTTGCGAAGAGGAGCGGAAGGTGCGGTGATGATTACACCGGACTCCATCGATTATGTTTCTGCGGAAAAAAATGTCGTGGTCGTTGATCCGACCGGGGGAGGAAACAGTTCCTCCGGAGCAGTGCTGTACGGATTTACCGAAGGCTTTACGCCTGCGAAATGCGGAAGGATGGGAAGCGTAGCGGCGGCCCTGTGCATTTCCCAGTATGGAGTACCGGATCATATCGATGATCCGATGAGAGAGGGGGCAAAGCGGAGACTGGAAGCTTCGCTGGAATAGAATGTTAAGTGATAAAATAAGAAATAAACCATCCATCAAAGAAATTCATGACAGGTACAGTTACTATAAAAATGTTCCGGAAAAGGGACTGGTGATCAACGGTAGGCCGGCACTGACACAGATTGATCATGAGAAGGTAGGGGATTATGTGCTGATTACAGTAAGAGACCCCTTGTGTGCCTATGATATGGATCCGGCACAAAAAATTGCACAGCGTCTGGAAAATGCGGAGCTGATCGGGAATTCCGGAATGTTTACCACCTATACGGGAACCTATAAAGGAGCAAAAATTACTGTTGTCAGCGGTGGCAGCGGTTCTCCGGAGATGGAATTGATTCTCTATGATTTTATGGAGTATACCGATGCGGGAACCTTTCTGAGGGTAGGCGGCTCCGGCGGGATCGGTGATGAGGTACATCCGGGAGATGTGGTGATTGCCAGCGGTGTCGTAAGAGAGGAAGCAATGACCAAGGCTTATATACCTGCGGCCTATCCGGCAGCCAGCCACTATGAAGTGATCAATGCCATGGTACAGGCGGCAGAAGAACTGAAGGCGCCCTATCATGTGGGTGTCACACTATCGGTGGACAGTGATTTTGTAGGCGGAGGAAGACCGGGGGTGGGCGGCTACCTGCAGCCCTGGAATATTGAGATCGCAGGTATCTATAACCGGGCAGGCATTTTAAACGGGGACCGGGAATCTGCTTCCATTGTAACCTTGTCCGCATTGTTTGGCCGGCGGGGCGGCTCCATCTGCTCTGTTGCGGATAATCTGTGCACCGGGGAGAGCTTTGAAGCAGGCGGCGGTCATAATTATGCAATTGATATCGCCCTGGAAGGCTGTGCCGTGCTAAACCGCATGGATCAGCAGAAAAAGGAAGGCAATAAAAGGTATTGGTACCCGGAACTGAAGAAATGAGGAAAAAGATGAGCAAATACGAAAATCCGATGAGCCGTCAGGTATTCAGCCTGCCGGATCTGATTGAAGAGCAATATGAAGATTTGGAACCAAAGGCAAGAACGGTCCTTTCCTTTCAAGAGATTTTTAACATTCAGAGAATTATTCTGACCGGATGCGGTGATTCCTACGCCGCCGGGATGGCGACAAAGCATATTTTTGAAATGCTGACGGGGATACCGACCGAGGTGGTGCCAGCCATAGAGCTAAGCCGCTTTTATTATGAGAAGCACCTTGGAGTGGATAGCAGAAATCCGCTTGTCATATCCGTGAGCAATTCCGGCACGGGAGCAAGGGTCTCGGAAGCCGTGCAGCGTGCCAGAAAATATGGCTGTTATGTGCTGGGGATCACCGGGAATATGGATTCCGCGCTGGCGCAGAATTCCGATCAGGTGCTGGGGCTGAATATTCCTCCGTTTGAGAGTGCTCCGGGGACCAGAAGCTATATGGTAAGCGTCCTGGCGCTGCTGCTGCTTGCGATCCGGTTTGGTGAAGTGAGAGGGAAATATACGATGGACCAGGCGATGGATTACCGTTATGACATCAGGAAGCAAGGCCAGCTGCTGCGCGAGCTTCTTCCTCCGATGGATGAGGTATGTGAGAGAATTGCCGAGGAGTGGAAGGACTATCTCTGCTACGACTTTATCGGTGCCGGCTTTGACTATGCAACTGCATGGTTTGGGCAGGCAAAAATCCTGGAGGCTGCCGGTAAATTTGCCATGCACATCAATTCGGAAGAATGGTTCCACTTGAATTTCTTTGCAAGAGATGCAAGGAAACTGGGAACGGTAGTGATTGGAAACACGACCAATCCGGCGATGAGCCGCACCCGGGAGATGGTGAAATATGCCAATGAGCTGCATCGTCCGTTGGTGGTAATCACGGATGGCGATAGAAAAGACTTTGGCAACGAAGAGGCAACCTATATTAAAGTACCATCCCCCAAATATCCTGTCAGTATGCCGTTAACGCATTATGCCCCCACCTGTCTGATTGCAAGCTATATTGCAGTAT
>JAEZFH010000425.1 GCA_023437885.1 Bacillota bacterium
TCTGCAGCCCGATAACCCGTTGATTCAGTTCCTCATTTTGCAGATGCAGTTGCTCGATCTGAGTCGAAAGCTCGGTATTTTTCTGATGTAACTCTCCGGATTCAATGGAAAGGGAAGTGATTTGTGATAAGAGTTCATTCTTTTCCTCAGTGATTATCTTCAGGTTTTCTTCGCTTTTCTTTAAATCGGCTTCCAAAAGACTGGCTTTGGCACCGCTGTCAGATACACTGTTTTTGATTTGGGTTTTCAATGTGACGATGGTTGCGTTTAAGCTTTCATTTTCTTCACGAAGAGCACCTAAAGCTACGTCAACCTCGGAAACGTTATAACCAAATAAGCCCTTTTTCATATCATCAATCCCTTCGCTTTTCTATCAATATATTTTTATAATATAAATCTGTCCGCTTGTAAAAACATTGCTTAAAGGGTATTTGTAAATCCCCATTTTCCTATTATAGTAATGGTTCATTTATTATATTATCGTAAGGATTTCGAATTGTCAACCATAGACAAATAATACCATAATTTTTAAGTAAAATATGGCTTAAATTGGGTTATTACACTTGAAACTGCATATGCTTTGTATTATAGTTATACTTAAGGCGTACTTTATGTAAATTGGCGGTTAGGAGAATAACAATTGTATGAGCAGCATCCTGATTGTGGGAAGTTATGGCACTTTTACCGATGAATTGATTAATAAATTTTATAAAGAAAACTGGCATATTTATACGTTGACCACGAACAAAAAGCTGATAAAGCCTGCCCATGTATTTGAGCAGTATATATTTAATTATGACAGCAGCAGTGTGAAGGAGATCATCAATAGCTGCCGTCCGGATGCCATCCTTTTCTCAGGAGCCTATGACCCCTTATACCGATGGGAAGATGAGAGTGTGAAGGGGGAATCCCTGAATTACATTGCAGGCCTCAGTAATCTGCTCATGTGTGCTGCCATGCTTGGCGTCAGGCATTTTATTTATGTATCCTCGGATAAGGTCTTTGAGGATGAATATGTGGTTGATATCCGGGAGGATATGCCTGCATCACCAAACAGCTTTAAGGGAATGACGATTTCTCAAGGTGAGAATTTGGCCATGCATTTTAACCAGACGACTCAGATGGAGGTATCGGTGGTGAGAATTGCCCGGATGTATGGAATTCCTGCCAACCGGGATGCCTGCACCGATATCTATTCCGAAATGTGCGTAAAAACGCTGGTAACCGGTCGTCTGAAGGTGAATGCGAAGAAGGTGATGTCCGCATTATATGTGAAGGATGGTATAGAGGCACTGTATCTTTTGATCAAGGCACCGGAGAGAAAGCACCGGCTGTATCATATCTCTTCCATGGAGGAAGTAACGGAGGATGCGGTTGCCCAGCTGATTCAGGAGAATTACTCTCATCCGATCGATATTGTGGATCAAACCGTTGGATTGCGGCATAGAATTGTTTTGTCCAATGAGAGGTTTTGTACGGAGTTCTCTTTTCAGGTTAGAAATAGTTATAAAGAAATGATTCCTATGATCATTGCACATATGAAGAGCCATAAGAATCTATTTTTATATAGTGACGAGCAATATGAGGGGAAGGGCCTCCGGTACCGGGTGCTTCGTTTAATAAAAAATGCAGTTCCATTTTTGGAATCTGTTTTATTCTTTATTCCGTTTTTTGTGCTGAATAACCGTGCGGCAGGCAGCACTTATTTTGTTGGAATTAATTTCTATTTACTGTATGTACTGCTTTTCGCAGTGGTACATGGCAGGCAGCAGGCGATCTTTTCTTCCCTGCTCAGCGTGATTGGCTATTGTTTCCGGCAGATGTATACGTCATCCGGCTTTTCCTTATTAATTGATATCAATACCTATATTTGGATTGCACACATCTTCGTGGTTGGACTGACCGTCGGACATCTGAAGGATAAATTCCGTGAGATGGAGATGGATAAGAATGAGAAGATTAATTTTCTTACCGACCGGCTGGATGATATTACAGTGATCAACTCCAGCAATACAAGGATTAAGAACTATTTTGCGGATAAGCTGATCAGCAGTACGGAGAGTGTGGGGCGCATCTATGACATTACCTCCAGGCTGGAGAAGGCAAAAACCGGCGAGGTGCTGTTTGCCGCCCTGGACACCCTGTCGGAGATTATGGAAACCCCGGATGTATCGATCTACCTGGTGTCCAACCGGGATTACTGCCGTCTGGCGTCGGCATCCAGTGAAAAAGCACGTTCTCTTGGTAAATCAATTCAGATGAAGAATTATAAAATGATTTTTGACGTTTTAGAGGGAAAACAGGTGTATATTAACCGGTCCCTGGATAATACCCTTCCGATGATGGCCAGTGCCCTTTTTGACGATAAGGGAGATATGAGAATTGCAATTTTACTGTGGGATATTCCGTATGAGCAGATGACCCTGTATCAGGCGAATCTGCTGACGGTGGTAGGTGCCCTGGTATATTCCGTGGTGGTAAGGGATGCAGATTATCTGGATGCTCTTGCCTATCGCCGTTTCCTTCCGGAAACTGCCATACTTCAGGAATCAGCCTTCAAGGCGATGGTAGACATCTATCAGAATGCCGGTGAGAAGGGCTACGCGGAATCCTGCATATTCTATGTTCGTGGGGATTCTATGTCATTAAAGGAGTTAAATGATAAGATACAAGCTTCGCTTCGGGATACGGATTATGTCGGTGTTATGTCGGATGGAAATCTGGCGATACTTTTAACCAATACCAATACCCATGAGTCAGTCTATGTCAGAAAGCGCCTGGAGGAGAAGATGGTTCCGACTTATCTGGAAAAGAAGCTTTAAGAAGGAGATTGTATATGGATGCAACGGGACTATGGCCTGTTTTGATAATTTGCATATTAAACCTGCTGACAGCATTTACAGTGTTTATCCTGGCTTGTTTTCAGAAAAAGGGCCGTCGGAGCACGATGTTTTTACTGTCCTGGTTCATCTTTATCGTCCCGTTTATCGGTATATTATATTTGTTAGTGTGTCTGTTTATAAGCTTCTTAAACCGTAAGAAGAATGTTGATATGAGCGATGTCAGCTTCAGCCAGGAACGGGAGAAGCTGGTGCTGCCTCCGGATCAGGAGACAGAGATGAATTATGTACCGATTCAGGACGCCATGGCGGTATCGGACACAGCGAGCCTGCGCCGGCTGATTCTGGATACTCTGCGCAACAATGCCAAGAAGACGGTTGCAAGTATTGCGGTAGCCATGAACAGCAAGGATACGGAGACCTCCCATTATGCTGCTTCGATAATACTGGATGCGTTGTCGGAGTTTCGCTCTACGGCGCAGAATATGATTGAGCATATGCAAAAGCTTCCCGAGGATGTAGAGATGAATCTCCTGACATTGGATTATATCTATGAAATTCTCAGCATGAAGATCATGACCAGTGTGGAGCAGGAGGCTTATATCTATACCATAGACAATGTTGCTGAAAATCTGTTTACCCATAATCTATGGTACATGACGGCAACCCATTATTTATGGATGACGGATCTGTTCATCTCCATCAAGGACTATAATATGGCGGACAAATGGGCTTCCAGAGCCGGACAGTACCGTCCGTACCTGCTGGACACCTTTAAGGCGAATTTACATCTGTATTACGACCAGCATAATCAGACCGCATTTTTTGAATGTCTGAATGAGTTGAGGGAAAGTGATGTTATTGCGGACGAGGAAATCCTGAATCTGTTCCGTCTTTACGGCAGACGGGGGTAGCAGTGGGAGCAGGTTTTGTCAGGTTACGGCTATATTCGTTAGGTTACTGCTAATATCGTGATTATATTACATGATCATATTATGATAGAAAGATAGAGGCTTATGATTTCAAAGGGAAATTACTTTGCGATATTAATACTGCTGCTGATGGTCTTTGTAATGTTTATGTTTGTCGGGGTATCTTCGAATATTTTGTCCGATACCACAACAAACAGCCGTGCAAAGAACGAGGTAGACATTAATTATGAGGATACGGTTACAGCAGATGCTCTCAATATGGATTCCCGGTCATCTGAACCAGGACAGCCGGGCAGCGGCAGTGCATTCCTGAATCTGGAGCGGAAGCTGCGTGTTGCTATTCTGTCAAGCGGTGCTGAGGATAAAACTGCCAGAATCCTGGTGGAGTGGTGTGTCTATAATAAGTATTTGTACAAAACCTATACCGAGTGGCCGAAGGAGGAGGAAATTGCAGCGTTCGATGTAATACTCGTCGGTAATTATCAGATTTCCGCCCTGGACCGTGAGGTATTGTATTCTTATTCGGATCTGGGTAAGACAATGATTTTCACAGAGCTGCCTGCCTATGGAGAAATAACCTCAAATCAAGAATTTGCGGCTTTTTTCGGTATTAAGGCCGGGGTAAATGAAGAAGTGACCGCAGATGGAATTAAGATATTCTCAAATTTTATGATAAATAAGGAACGGGAATATATCGAAGGAGACTATTTCGGAGAAGAGGATGATACGCAGATCAGTGTACCATATTATGCTTTGGCGCCGGGATATGAGGTATATTCTGTCGGTATTCTGGATGACCAGAAGAAGCTTGGGATCGAGGATAAGGATTTGCCGCCGCTTCTATGGAGAGCTACAACCGGAAAATCCTTTGTATTTGCGGTTAACAGCGATATCTTCGGCGGTATGTCTCTGTTGGGAGTGCTGACAGGCTTTATGGCTAAGGAGAGGGAATGCTATGTTTATCCCGTCGTCAATGCACAGACCATTTCACTGCTGAACTATCCTTATTTTTCCAACGAGAACAATGAAACGATGCAGCAGCTGTACAGCAGAAATTCCGAGGCGGTAACCAGGGATCTGCTCTGGCCCAATATCATACAGGTATTAAAGAATTATGGGAATTCATACGGCTTTTTTGCGGCTCCGCAGTTGGATTATCTGGATGAGACCGGTCCGCTGAAGGATTATGTTGACTTCTATATCAGGGAGATCGGCAAGCTTCCCGGGGACATGGGACTTTCTCTGGGGCAGGTATCCGATACCGGTCTGGAGGATATGAACTCCAAGAACAATAGTTTCTTTGATGAGTATTTGCCGAATTATGATTTTACGGCTTTATATGCAGCAGAGTTTGGAACCGATGAGGTACAGCGCCATCTGGATCAGGAGTTTCTGAAAGAAATTCGTCTGGTTATGTCAGATTACCGGGACGGGGAACCGCTGATTAGCTTCCTGAATGACGAGGTTCTTTCCGTTAAATTTAACCTTGACGGCTATCAGCATGAGACCATGGATGATCTTCGGATGAGCTGTATTGAAAATGCGCTGGGAATGTGCAATGTCAAGGTTGATATCGCACGCGTCATCTATCCGGAGAGCAGCAGGGATGAATGGAATAACCTCAGCTTAACATGGTCAAAGGGCAATACTTATTTTAATGATTTTGCCAAGCTGGATATGGTTTCGATCTATGAGATGGAGAAGCGTGTCAGGCGTTTTCTGGCGTTGGATTATACTTATGAATATGTTGGGAATGATATTAGTATTCAGATTGATCATTTTGATCAGGAAGCCTATTTTATCGTCTGTATCGACAGCAGGAGCATTGCTTCTGTGGAAAATGGAAGCGCTGAGGAGATATCAGCCAACACCTACCTGATTCAGGCAGCGGAGGCTGAAGTTCGCATTCATATGACCGAGGAAAATGTTCTTGGGAAGCCAGGGAACAATAAGACAATTCCAAGCAAGCCAAGTATTCTGGAATAGACTGCCCAAGGAGGATTGGACATGAGAGTATGTTTGATAGCGGAAGGTTGTTATCCATATGTTGTCGGCGGTGTATCCAGCTGGATTCACAGCATCATTAAATTGTTTCCGAATATAGAATTCAGTCTTATTACAATTGTTTCGGACCGGAATATCAGCGGCAAATTCGCCTATCAGCTGCCGGATAATCTGACAGAGATCCATGAGGTCTATCTGCAGGACGTGGACTGGGTTGGGAACAGCAAGACCAGAAAAAACCGGGTGCGCCTGAAAAAAAAAGAAGTGGATGCACTGCGAAGTCTTGTGATTGGTGAGGATGTGGACTGGATGACGGTATTCCGGATATTTGACCGGAAGAATGTCTCCATTAATAATATATTGATGAGTCCGGAATTTTTGTCGATGACGAAGGACTACTATGCTATGAAATTCTCCGATATTACCTTTTCGGATTTTTTATGGACCCTCCGGTCTATCTATCTGCCGCTCTTCTTTGCCTTGAAATGCATGCCTCCCAAGGCGGATATCTACCATTGTGTATCCACCGGCTACGCGGGCATTATCGGCAGTAAGGCCCTGTCCCTGTATCCAAACTCCAAGCTGCTGATCAGTGAGCATGGTATTTATACCCGGGAGAGGGAGGAGGAGATCATTAAGGCAAAATGGGTCCAGGGAATCTATAAGACCATCTGGATAGAGCAGTTTCGTAAGATGTCCAAATGTGCTTATTATTTTGCGGATCTGGTGACCGCACTTTTTGAGCAGGCCCATACACTTCAGATTGAGCTGGGCTGTCCGGCGGATAAAGCGATAATCACACCCAACGGCATTGATGTCACAAAGTTTGAAGGAATTCCAATGAAGGAGCCGGGAGATCCGTATATCAATGTGGGAGCAATACTTCGCGTAACTCCGATCAAGGATGTGAAGACGATGATCAATGCTTTTTACTATGCCCATGAAAAGCAGCCGAAGCTGAAGCTGTGGATTATGGGACCGGATGATGAGGATCCGGAATATGCGGCCGATTGCCGTGAATTGGTGAAGGTCCTGCAGGCCGAGAACATAGAATTTACAGGCAGTATCCGTACGACGGATTACATCGGACGGATGGATATGACCATACTTACCAGTATCAGTGAAGGCCAGCCGCTGACGATTTTGGAAGGCTTTGCGGCAAAGAAGCCCTGTATCGCCACGAATGTGGGGAACTGCCAGGGCCTGATCTACGGTGAGAATGATTCCTTTGGTGAGGCAGGAGTTGTTGTACCGGTCATGAATATCTCCGAGATCTCCTATGCAATCTTAAGGCTGGCCAATCACCCTGACCTGGCCCGGCAAATGGGCGAGAATGGATATCAGCGGCTGATGCATAAGTATATGAGTGTGTATATGGAAGAGAGCTACAGAAAGATATATAAGACTCTGGCAAGGATGAGCGATGTTGTATACACGGAGGAACCCTTTGTTCCCCTTTTGAAAGCTTGATAGGAACAGGTACGGCATAAAAATACAGAAAGGTAGACTTTAAATATGGCTGGTCTTGGTGTTCAATTAAATAAAATATTTGATAAGCATACAGTGGCGTCGGCTATTTATGGAATTGGCTTCAGCTTTGTGTATACGATTGCTCCGATGCTGGTCGTCATAGGGTGTTTGCTGGGCATGTACCGGATATTGGGGTTTGTTGAAGTAGGATATCTGGAACGGGAGACCTTCTCCTGCAGTATATTATACATATTCATCTTTGCCCTTCTGACCTCGGCTCCTTTCAACTCGGTACTGTCAAAATTCCAGACGGACAGAATTTATGAACAGCGGTATGAGGATATCCGGCCCTGCATCTATGTTGGGACAATTACAAACCTGACCTTCTCCTCGGTGCTGGCGATTCCGTTCTATCTTTATGAGATATTTGTCGGCGGAGTAGCAGTATATTATGTGTTCACGACTTATATGGGATACCTGGGACTGACCTTGACCTTTTCCACCATGGTGTACAATTCTATTTTAAAGCAGTATAAGAAGATATCCCTGTATTTTATTTGTTCCATGGCTCTGACCTTTGTATTGTCAATTGTCTTCCGCTTTTTGCTGGGATTTTCTATCACCTACAGTATGCTGCTGGCATTAGCCATTGGATTTTTGCTGATTGCTTCTCTGGAGTTAGCCAATGTATTGCGGTATTTTCCGGGGAACAGCCGCAAATACGGGGATGTTCTATCTTATTACAGGATCTATTGGAAGCTGATTGCCTCTAATTTCTTATATACCCTTGGGTTGTTCATCCATAATTTTGTATTCTGGGCACAGCCCTGGCATTTGGTGGTACGTAACACCTATGTCTGCAACCAGCCCTATGATATGGCTTCCTGCCTTGCCATGTTTACCAGTATTTCCGCGAGTGTGCTGTTTATTTCCAGGGTGGAGATGCATTTTCACGAGAGGTACAAGGATTATACGGAGGCGGTTATCAGCGGCAAGCTGGACAGCATTGAAAAATCCAAGAAGAGGATGTTTCGCGGGCTCTCCTCCCAATTATTTTCCCTGGTGCAAATCCAGTTTATTGTATCGGTAATTCTCTATTTAATTGCAATTGTAATCCTGCCGCTTATGGGGTTCTCCGGAATGGTTATGGAGATTTATCCGCAGCTGGCAGTCGGATATTTTTTTACTCACCTGATGTATTCGGAGCTCCTGTTTCTGTATTACTTCGATGATCTGACCGGTGCTGCAATTAACAGTGCGATATTTGCGGGAGTTGCATTGATTGGCTCCATTATCTCTGTGAAACTGCCCATCATCTGGTATGGTGCGGGATTTACGGCCGCAGCCTTTCTGGCCTTCACCTTTTCCTATTTCAGGCTGCGATGGATCGAGAAAAATTTGGACAGCCATATCTTTTGCCGGGGCACGGTCTTGAAGCAGGTGAACGGAGACATGCCTGATGCAAATGTATATAATGTATATAAAGGAAAAACCCAACTCACTGCACAAAGCGAAAGGTAAGGGGAGGAAGCATATGTCTATATTACTTCGTATCTTAGTATGTATTACAGGTATCGTTCTTATCTACATGGCAAGAAAGGCCAATATTGTCCGTAAATTGACGGAAAAGCAGAGCTTGTTCTGGATTATCGGCGGAGTAATTATCATATTGTTTGGCCTGATTCCTCAATTGGTATATTTTGTATCAGAGGTATTTTCAGTGGACTATCCGCCATCCATCATTTTTGCCATCGCCATTGTCCTGGCTACCTATGGGATATTCAACTGTTATACAACCAATGCCGAGCTGTCTGCCCGTGTGCAGGAGCTGGCAATGCAGATATCCCTGCTGAATGAAGAGAACAGTAATATGAGGGAACGGTTGGAGAAACTGGATATTGCCAGAGAAAATTTGACTGTGAAAGAGCACAGAGAAGAAAGATGAAAAAGAAGATACTGTTTATTATTAATACGATGGGGCGGGCAGGAGCAGAGATTGCTTTGGTTGAATTGCTGAAAAGGTTGGATTCCATTGGGAAATATGAGCTTTTTCTCTATACCGTCATTCCCTGCGGAGAGATGTTTGACCGGCTGCCGAAGGGGATACACATTTTGAATAAGCATATCAGCAACGGCTCCGTACTTTCCTTTGCAGGACATGTTCGGATTGCAGGAGCAGTACTCTATTCGTTTTTCTATAAGCTGACCGGCGTTAAGCTTCTGGGATATATGATTACCAATATCAGGGAGCAGAAAGCCTTAGGAGGAAAGCTGCAGTATGACAAGCTGCTTTGGAGGCTTCTGGCGGATGGACGGCCGAAGATTGAAGGCAGTTATGACCTGGCAGTCTCTTATATAGAGGGAGCCTCTGCCTTTTGCCTTGCAGATAAGGTCAGTGCCCGGCATAAAGCAGCATTTATCCATACGGATTACCAGAAGGCCGGCTATACACCGCGGATAGACGGAGACTGCTATCATGCGGCAGAAACAATTTTTGTTGTTTCCAAAGGAGTCGGTGAAGCGTTTTGCAGGGTTTATCCACGATACAGGCATAAGATAAGGCTGTTCCGCAATTTGCTGGATATCGAAGGGATACGGCAGAAGGCGGAAACCGGAGATGGATTTACGGATGAATTTGACGGCGTTCGTCTTTTGACCGTGGGCCGTCTGCATTATCTGAAGGGCTATGATATTGCCATAGAAGCACTGGCAAAGCTTCGGGCGGATGGATACCCGGTACGCTGGTATGTCATAGGAGAAGGGATGGAGCGGGCAAATCTGGAGATGCTGATTAAGAAGCACGGCGTGGAAGATTCCTTCCTTCTGATGGGAGCCAGGGATAATCCCTACCCCTATATGAAGCAGGCGGATATTTACGTCCACGCCACCCGGTATGAAGGAAAAAGCATTGCCATTGAAGAGGCACAGATTCTTGGAAAAACGATTGTCGCCTCGAATTGCACCGGGAATAAAAAACAGATTATCTCCGGTCATGACGGTACCCTGCTAACGCTGAATGCAAGGAACCTGGTGCGTGAGCTGGAGCGTGTGATTGATGATCCTGAATTGCGAAAGAAGCATGCCCGGCATGTACTTGAGAAAAAATTGGTGTTTCCCGAGGATCTGGAAGGTATGCTTTCGATCCTTGAGGAGGATGGGGAGGACTGATCTATGAATAAATTATTGATAATCGTTCCTGCATTTAATGAAGAGGAAAATATGACAGCCTTGTTCGACCAATTATGTAAGCCGGAGATACAAAGCTTTGCGGATATACTGGTAATTAACGATGCCTCCAGGGATCAGACCGGAGTAATTGCCAAGTCGTATCAGGTTTCTTTGGTCACTCATGTATTTAACCTGGGCTATGGTTCCGCTCTTCAGGTCGGATATAAATATGCGGTACGGCGCGGCTATGATTATGTCATTCAGCTGGATGCGGACGGACAGCATAATATCTCTAATATTTCGCATATCTACCAATGTCTGACCACACCGGATGCAGAAGGGAATGTGCCGGATATAGTAATCGGCTCGCGGTTTGTAAAAGGAAGCCAGTCCTTCAAAATTTCCTGGATTAAGAAGATATCTCTTCAGATGTTTTCCTGGCTGATCCTGAGAGCGACAGGGAAGCGGATTACCGATCCGACCTCTGGTTTGCAGGGCCTGAACAGAAAAGCCTTTACCTATTATTCCATGTTCGGAAATTTTGATTATTTCTACCCCGATGCTAATATGATAATACAGATGCTTCTTCTTGGCTTTAGTGTAAAGGAGACTGCTTCTGTCATGCATGAAAGGACTGCGGGAGTGAGCATGCATACCGGACTGTTGAAGCAGTTAACCTATATGATGATTATGCCTCTCAGTATCTGGACTGTGGTAATCCGTGTCAAGAGAGGACTTCAGAAATAGTATGCCATATCAATAGCAGGATTGGGAAAGGGGGTATTCTTTTATGTCACCAAAACATACAACAGCGAAACTGAAATGGATACCGCTTCCAAGGACAGAGAAGGCGGAGACACTTATTAATCCTTATTGCGGCTTATACTCTATTTTTCGTTTTTATGCTGACAATGAAACGGTGCTGCAGGGAGATCGGAAGATAGAAGAAATCCCGGTTGAACCTGGACAGCAGATCTGTCTTGTAGAAATCAATCTGCTGCATTTTAGCGAGGGAGCGCTGTCTGAGCTTGCATTGGAGCATATCCGCCGGATTTTCCGCCATTTTTCCTCTCTGGGTAAGCAGATGATTGTCCGTTTTGTATATGATTGGGAGGGAAAGGGGGTATTAAGCGAGCCAAAGGATATTGCGGTTATCTTGAATCATATGAGCCAGCTTTCCCCGCTCCTGAAGGAATATAGCGGAGAGATCTATATATTGCAGGGACTTTTTATCGGCAGCTGGGGAGAGATGCATAATTCCCGTTATCTCAGCGAACGGCATATTACCAGATTGGCCAGACAGCTGTATGAATGTTCCGGGGAAAGGACGCAGATTGCACTTCGGTGCCCCTATCTCTGGCGCATGGTATTCAAGACCTATTATCCGCTGGACCGGGCGGAAGCCTTTACCGATATTCAAAAGGCAAGGTTTTCTCTGTTCAATGACGGTATTCTGGCTTCTGATACAGATTTCGGAACTTACGGCAATATTGGGATGAAGGATTCCAAGTCTTACAGTGACAAATGGGTGCGCAAGGATGAGCTTGAATTTCAAAATCAATTATGCAAATATGTCTCCAACGGAGGAGAGGTTATCAATGAATGCTCCTTCAATGATGTAGCGCCTGCAATGGAGGCCTTAAAGGAAATGAGAGTTTCCTATCTGCACAGCCAGTATGACGAGAAGGTGCTGGAGAAGTGGAAGGCTGCCAAATCCGGAGTTTCCAGTCCTTTATGGAAGGAGAAGTCTGCGTTTGAATATATCTCGGCACATCTGGGATACCGTTTTACGCTTGAGGATGCCACCCTGTCGCTGACCGCAGATAAAAGCGGAAGGCTGAGAGCAGCGGTAAGCCTCAGTAACCAGGGATTCGCACCCAGCTACCATAAGTTTAATGTAAAATTTGTGATTCGCAGCGCATCCTTCTCTGAGTTTCACGAATATGCCGTAGATACAGATACCCGTCTTTGGATGCCGGATGAAAAGGTGGAATTGGAAGCGCTGCTTCCAGGTACCGATCTGGAACAGCGATACTATACTCTATGCTTCGGAATTTATGACCCGCAGACCAGGAGGCCGGTTCAAATTGCCAATACCTTCTCTGCACCGGATCATACGGGTAATTATAGCCTCGGTAACTTCGGTGTTTTATAAGAATTTATTGATTGAAAAGTAAAGGAAGAATTATGGTGGATTCACTGCTGAATGTCATTATTATTGCAAAAAGAAATACCTCCTTAAGATTTGTCCGTGCATTGCAAAGTATTCTGTCCCAGATATACACTTCCATAAAAGTTCTGGTCATAGATGCTAACGAGCCGGACAGTGTGTACAGTCTGGGGTTGCAGGAGGACCTGGTTGCGTTCCCGGAGGTAGGATATCTTCGGCTGGGGCAGGAGCTTTCTGCTGCAGCAATACGTAACCATGTGCTTCAGTATGCCGAGGGGGATTATATTGCTTATCTGAGCAGCAATGACCTGTGGGACCAGACCAAGGCGCTGCTGCAGCTGGATCAGTTGAAGGAGAATCCCGAAGCGGCTGCATCCTGCAGCAATGGGATATTAATTGATGAACGTAAAGCAGGGGCGGCAGTGGATCCTCTGATTGAAAATTTGGCCTTTGATCCCGCAAGATGGCTCCTGGATAATCCTGCAAGAATGTCGGCTCAGGTAATTTACCGTACGGAAGCAATCAGGAAGACAGGAGGCTTTGATGAGCAATTTGTAAATTTCTGTGATGGTGACATGCTGCTTCGACTTAGTAAGGAGCATAAGATTCTGCTTCTTCCGGTCTCTCTATGTGAGTGTTATCTTACACCGGACCAGGCGGACTATGAATGGTACAGCTTCAGGGACAGTCAGAAAATCCTATACAAATATATGGAGTATTTTCTGTTGAATAAGCGTATGGCGCAGGAGTTCTATGTACGGATGCTCCATCTGGCCAGGATGAATTATCTGTGGCTTAATTACCTGCTTTATTTGTTTATGTATCTTATCAAGGCTCCGGGACATTCTGCCCTGATACTATTAAAAAAAATAGGGCGAATCTTCACCTATATTTTTAAATGGAACCGCCGGGAGCTCTCACTTCTTAAGGAGGGGATCCGAATCAGCCATGATCTGTATCTGCTTCGCAGGGGCAGGTCCGATCGGATAAAGGCCTTGAAGCCGGCAGCCCGGAAGGAGAGGAGCGGGGGGGAAGCAGTGGTATTTTCTTCTGCACGTCAGTATAACGAGGCGAATGCGTTGGATTTTGTATTTGACCATAAGCTGAAAAGTATTGTTATCCCGGAACATATCACAGTGATTAAAAAGGGGATGTTCTATGGCTGTGACCAGCTGGTCCGGGTGGAGCTTCCCAATACTGTGCTGGAAATACAGGCGCATGCGTTTCACAGATGCAATAATTTGCGCGAGGTTATTATTCAGGAAGGGAGCCGCTTGGGTAAGATCGGTGAATATGCCTTTGCAGGCTGCGGCTCATTAGAGATATTGAGCCTTCCCTCCAGCGTAATTCAAATTGGAAAAGGTGCCTTTACGGAGTGCAGGTCTTTAAAGCAGCTGCTGTTTACCTATATGCATCATGGAGAGGAAAGGATTGGAAAGGTGTATCCTACTGCAATTGGGAAGCTTCTTCGCTATACTTTTGCGGGGTGTATTAATTTACAGTCTGTGGAATTTGGTGCTAACAGTATGTTGGAAACGGTAGAACCCGGTGCCTTTCTCGGCTGCAGCAGATTGCAGAAGGCGGTTCTGACCGGAGAGGTAAAGAGTCTGGGAAGCTATTCCTTTGCTTATTGCAGCGAGCTTGAAACGATTGCGATTCCCCAGGTGGATATGTTAAAGAGCATTGGAAAAGGTGCTTTCATGCACTGCCGGGCATTGGATTATTTTCTGTTTCCAAATCAGATCGAACGGATTCATGTCCGGACGTTTTATGGCTGTTCCGGTTTAAAACAGGTTAAGATTCCCAAGAAGGTGCGTTCAATTAATCATCAGGCATTTGCAAAATGTCCCTCGCTGGTCAATACAATCATATTATCGGGAGATGTCTCTATCTCGCCCACGGCCTTCGACAAACATACGCAGGTTCAGATCCGGGAGAATGAGAATAAGGAAACGCTTCCGTTCCGATAACGGGCTGTTGTAACGATTCATGTGACAGGCAGATTAATCTGATTTGCAGCATCTCCTTCGGGATAGGAACAGAGAGTGCGATGAGAAAGAGGAGTGGATAAAAAATTGATTGTTGATACTGGCGCGTATGTATGGTCTTTAATTCAGGTATTGCTATGCTGTGTGTTCCGGGATTTTTTAATCCCGCTTTTGGTATGGAAAAATCACCTCAGGAATAGGAGCTATCGATACCGTTTTTGGTTCTGCGTGATTACCCAGGCCAGTCTTCAAATTAATCTGGTGTTACTTTTGGGCTTCTTTAATATTTGTAACCGGTGGACGATCATTGGAGGCAATACCATAGTGTATCTGCTGATTGCCTGGAATTTTTCAGATAAAAGATTTTTCCAAAACTGTAAGGCATTTGGCAATTCTCTTTGGCATGCATATAAAGAGGAGTGGCTGGTTAATTATATTATCCGGGCGCTGACGGATGGAATCAGGAAGTTCTGCAAATCGGTCCGGAGCTTGCCGATATGGACTTTCATTCGGAAGAATTGGCTGGAAGTATTCCTTTTGGGCACTATAGTGGTATATAATATCTGGTTTTTAACATATAATCTCATGCGGTATCACTGCTATCAGTTCTCTGATATACCGGTACACCAGTCATGGATCTATAATCTGGAGCATGGCACGCTGTTTTCCGATGGAATCTATCCTTTTGGAATGCATGCCATGGTCTACTTTATCCGTGTCATTTTTCAACTGGATTTGAGGGAGATTTTACTGTATTCGGGCGCATATCAGACTGTTTTGCTTATGATCGGCCTGTACTTATTGGCAAAGGAAATCTTTTATGCAAAATACACTCCGATTACCGTAGTTGCAATTGTCAGCTTAATGCTGAACCAGAGCCGTTATGCAGCCTCTCTTCCCCAGGAGGCCGGTATGTATGCTGCGGTTGGAGTTGCATACTTTATGATAAAGTACCTGCATGAAGACCGGAAGAAGTTTGTGCTTACCGCAGATTCCTTTTTACGAAGAATGTTTCGCATTAATTCTTATATCAATAAGAGGTATATTCGTTCAGAGTCAATTCTTTTTATCCTGTGTGTCGCAGCGGTGATTGAATATCATTTCTATGCCGCGATTGCTGCGATTTTCATGGTGGTGGCGATTGGCCTGGCATATATATTAAAGATTTTCAGAAAGCAGTATTTTGTACCTCTGGTGTTCTGCGGAATTATGGGGGCAATCATCGCGGTTCTCCCGTTCGGAGCATCCCTGGCGAAGGGAATTCCCTTCCAGAATTCAATGAAATGGGCGACCAATGTCATTGCAGGTAAAGCGGGAGAAGACGCCGGAACCCAGCAGGATACGGCAACGGAATCCGACGGAGGGAATGGAGGGAATACTCCTGCCGGAGGAGAAGCCGGGGAAGAAACAGCCGGAGAAGAAGCGGCAGCAGGAGAGAAAACGGGAGAATCGAATGAGGCTGAAGCAGATAATGCAGATGATAAAAAGATAAAAGTTAACTATGGGGCGATGACCTTCCGGGAGATACTTCAATATTACTATGATGCGATCTTTAATTTCGGCGCCGTTGCCATGTTTGGCAGTGACGCGACGCAGTTGATGTTTTATTGCATGGCGCTTGGGTTAATCTGTGCCTTTTTGATGAGCCTGTCGAAAAAACATAGAATTCACGGACAGGATTATATGGCGCTTTTGATTATTATGCTTATGTTTAGCACGGTTGGAGCAGCGAAGCAGCTGGGAATCGTCGAGCTGATCGAGGTCGGCAGAGTACCCTCCTTTTCGCAGCCGTTTGTGGGATTTATCTATATGCTGCCCGTTGATTTTGCCTTCCGTGTAATGGGTTATTGGAAAAACCGCTATTACCGGGCCGTAATGAATGTTCTTTCGGCTGCGGTATGCGCCGGTGCCGTGTTCTTAATCATAACCCTGGGCTGGTATCATAGCTACTTTGGCGTGATTCACGCTTATTATAATGAGCCGGCGTATTTGCTGCGGCATATTAAGCAATCCTATGACAGATATTCCTACACCGTTGTATCTCCGACAGATGAATATTATGAATTAATGGATTTCGGCTATCATACGCAGATCGCAGAGTTTATGAATATGGTTAACGGAAAGCAGAAAGCCTTTACCTTTCCTACGAAATACGTATTCTTTTTTATAGAAAAGCATGTATTGAACGATTTTTATTACGGATATACCAATGTCGATCTAAAATATGCAGCGATGGAGTTCAGATTTTATGCGGATGAGAAGATATATGATTATGAACGGGCCATAATTGAATCTCAGGCATATTATTGGGCGAAAAAGTTTGAACAGATTTATCCTCAAACGTTTCGGGTTTTTTATGAGGATGATATTTATATAGCATATATTCTGGAGCAGAATGTCTATCATCCGTACGACCTGCAAGTTGATTATCTTGAGGATTACGCAGAGGAAATTGAAGCCAACGGATGGAGCAGAACAAACCGTGCAAAATAAAGTACGGACAGGAAGAGGATGAATTAAAGGGAATGATACCGGGGGATGAGGCGGGATAGTGAATGTAAAGAAAAGTAAGTTTGGACGAAAAAAATATTGACTAATTGTTAAATACTGTGTATGCTTATAGGTAAGTAGGAAATATGAACTATAGGATGGTATCCTAAGTTAGAAATACGGAAGAACTGACAAATAAGCTCGCAGCCATCTGACATCAAGCAGATACAATAAAAAGAATTAAATTTTGGTATTTATATTATGAATGAAAGGGAGTAGTGCTTATGAATAATTATAACAAACCCGAGATATTGGTGGTGGATGGTCTTGCGGAAGGAATATATGCATCCAGCGGCAGTTCCGGAGGAGGCTGTGAGAGCCTTTATATGAACGGAGTGTTTACGGTAGGAACTTATAGTCCGATTACCGATGGCTATAAGATTGGCCGTGGATGTGAAGGATGTCCGGCGAACTGGGGAAAATGTGCCATAGGTGATCCTAATCTTTATACGGATCAGGATTTCCGACCGAGCTGGGAGAAATCAGGCAAAGGACCGGATGAAAAGGGCTATTAGAATTGAGCAGTTGCGCTGCGTGAGCTGTTACATAGATATCGTATCAATATGAAGCAGCGCAAAATGAATACAAATAATGATATGAAAAGGGTTCATACACAGAGGTGTTAGGAGCCCTTTTAAATAACAAAAGGACAAAATCTCTCATGACTTAAAGAACATAAGCTTCCTTTGCTAAGGAATGATATGATACAAAGAACTGCAATGTTGTGGAATGTAATGATAATGGGAGGATGAAACAGAGATGAACGATTATATAAAACCGGAGATATTGGTAGTCAATGACCTTACGGAAGGGATTTATGCATCCAGCGGCAGTTCCGGGGGCGGCTGTGAGAGCATCTATATGAGCGGAGTATATCTGAAAGGAACTTATAATTCGATTAATGATGGTTATAAGATCGGCTATGGATGTGACGGATGTCCGGCAGACTTTGGCAAATGTGCAGTACAAGAAGAATCCGAAAAATACGACGGAGATTTTCGTCCGAGCTGGGAGAAAAACGGAAAATTACCGGATGAGAAAGGTTATTGATTTAAACTGATTATCAATCAAAGACAGCAAGAAAAAGGGTTTCGCATCTACAGTGTGAAACCCTTTGTGATTCCCGCTTGGTATGTTATCTGACCAGTTCTAATTCCTGGAGCTCTGTATCGGATAAAAGCCGGCAGTGATAATCCTTTATCTGGTAGACCCGGCTGCAAGCTTTTAATACCGATGGGCGGTGAGTCGTTACGATACAGGTTCTCGGATAGGCATCCTGCATGATACCCTTTAAAACCCGTTCCTCGGTGGCGGCATCAAGAGCTGAAGTTGCTTCATCCAGCAGAAGTATGGGGGATTTTCGAAGCAGAGCACGTGCAATTGCAAGCCGCTGCGACTGCCCTTCAGAAAAACCTCCGCCGCGTTCACCCATGATACTGTGAATGCCGTTCGGAAGCTTTTCTACAAATTCCCAGGCACATGCTGTGCGAAGAGCTGCAATCATCTCTTCCTCAGTAGCGTCGGGTTTTATATTTCTCATATTCTGTGCGATTGTGCCGGAGAACATGGTATTGCCCTGGGGGACATAGGAAAATAGCTTTCGTGTTGATGGTGAAAGGGAGAGAAAATCGTTGCTCCTGCTTTTGCTGCAGAGGCCGCATTCTCCCTTTTGAGGACGAAGCAGGGCAAGGAGGATTCTCAGCATGGTTGTCTTGCCTTCCCCCGAGGCCCCCACCAGAGCAATCACTTCATGAGGATGCGCTTCAAAGGAGCAATTTTGAAAGACCCTGGTGCCGGTTTGATAGGTATAATTGAGATTTTGCACATGGAGAGAAATTCCGTCCTTTTTTGAAGCGTTGTATAGCTGGTCAACACGGTCACTCTCAGGAAAATCCTCCTTTGGCATTTCTAATATATCTCTTAGCCTGCCTGCAGAGGTGGTTAAAGAGATGGCAGTCGGTATCATTGATATTAATGCATTGAGATTCCCGGTCATGGAGCCGGACAAGCTTAGAAACAGGGTCATGGTGCCATAGGAAACGGCACCGCTCCATACAAGGTGAATTCCCCAGCCATAACAGGCATTCGAGACAGCGATCCCGATAAAGGACATGATAATCGAAGTAACCATTGACATCTTCTGAAAGCGCAGACGCATGTCCGTGTATTCCTTTTGCAGCTGTCTGAGATGATTACTGTAGGTATGAACGATATCAAAGGCCTTGATGGTTTGGATATTAGAGAAGGCCTCCTGATTAAAGCCGGTCATTTTAGCGGACATCGCAGCACTTTCTCTGTTGTTGCTCTGCATACGCCGAAGCAAAGAGCGTGAGATAAGAGCACTGACCGGCAGGCCGGCAAGGGCTAAAACGGCAAAGGTCGCATCATAGTACATAATGATGGCAAAGGAGCTGAGAAAACGAAAGGTATTGATGATCAGATTTGGAAACCAATTCAGAATACCGTTCGATATAACAGAAGCATCAGAAGTCCATCGGGTCAGAAGATCCCCGGTATGGTAAGAGGTGATGGCTTCCCAGTCGGTTACCAGTATTTTATCGAAGATATCTGCTTTGATTTCATTATCTACCCGGAGGCTGATCCGGTTGGATATATATGCAGATATCTGTCCGACAATAATATTAGCGGCGGAAAATCCGACGAATAAACAAAAGGTTCTGAGCAGCAGGCCTGTCCGGTGACCGGTTATAATATCCACCAGATCCTTGGATATCAGGCTGGCAATCAATGAGATTACCGTTCCGGATAAGCCGATTACCGTATATAATATCATGTCCCGCCAGTAACGGCGGGCATACTGGTAAATCCACCTTGAACCGTTCCAAATATCGCTTACCATACCTTCTTTCATTTTTCTGACGAGATGCCCGATCCTATTTCCCATGTGATCTTATCCTTTTGATATTTTCAGCCGGAGCTGAAGTGATTTTGGTAATGCAGCGCTAAAGCTGGTGAATGTATTGTCTGAGTGTATGAGCGGCTAAGGGTTCTTTTTTGCACAGGAACCGAAACACCGGAATATGCTTTACTAATTCATGGGAAAACTTCAAATTATTTGTAAGCATTTCTTCTGTCCAGGCAGGCGATATCAGACGCTGTACTGCTGAAAGCTCCTGCTCGGTCTTGGTAAGCTGAACTGCAATATTCTCCTTATGCTTTTTCAGAAGGACAATTCCGCCCAGAGGATAGGTCTCATTGTTATAGATATGGGAAGTACCGCACCACGGCAGCCCCGTCACGATCGGTGCGGGAGCTTGAAGGCGGACCATGTTGAGATCGCCGTTCAGAATACGGGTATGATATAATTTATTCCAATAGTCAGCTTGAGTTGACTTTCCGGTACCGGAAGGAGCGGAAAATAACCAGGCCTTGTCCTGATATAAAACCGAAGAAGAGTGGAACACAAAAAGTCCGTGTTTTTGGGCATACGGGAGGAAGGCATGGCGAAATGCCTGAAAGAACACATCGATATGGTTTTTATCGTAGGGGGGTGTACAGTAAAACCGGGCATACACTCCGTCCAAAGAAAGCTTGATCTGGACCGAGGGTGACATTGTTAAAAGGGTAATAATGTAATCCTCCGTATTTTTGATGATTTCGATCTCTTCGGTTCGAATAATTACTTCCCCTAAAGGATAAGGGACAGGAGGCTGGGGAAGGATAATCCAGTGCTGTCCGACCGGTCCCGGGCTGCATTCAAAATCAAGCAGCGATGGGTGGAGCAGATGCGGGGGACCATAATAGCCTATGGTTAAATCCCCGATATTCATATAGAAGCTGCAAGCGGAAGGCTTCTCCTCCCGTCTTATTAATTGACGGTCGGTTAACTGGCGAAGAAAGGTGCTGATATCTGCCTGCAGCGTGGGAAGCTCGGCTTCCCCTGCCTGATAATGACTGGCCAGGTAAGTAAGCAGATCCTTCTCCTCCAGTCCGCTCTTAATGGCGTTCCATAATAACGCACCGGTATTATTTAATCGCAAGCCCTTTTTTCGTAACGCAATGGTTTGGCCCACAGGCAGCAGATAATTAGTTCCTTCCATGCTGTACAGCATATAGCCATCCGCAATCTTCATCGGAATACCTCCCAAGGATAATACCAGACTATTATAGCATTTGACATAAAAAAATGCTATAATGATAAATGAAGATTAAGAAATATTTTCCTTTCAATCTATTGCAGAGAAACTGCCGCTTTATCGTATTGCCGGCAGTAGGCTATCGTTGGATTAAAAGCTGTTATCCGCCGGTATAAAGTGATGGCGAAGGGATAATTATAGTCTGTATATGGATTAATCACTGGGGGAGCTCATCGGATGAAGGATGGATTGGATGCAATACAATTGCTGGAGGAAGGAAATACAATTCAGGTAAAGCCGCAAGGATACAGCATGTATCCGATGTTTTTACCGGGAAGGGATTCTGCGGTTCTTGCAAAAGCGGACCCGGACCGGTTAAAGCGGGGGGATGTGGTATTATATCGAAGAGCTTCAGGCATCCTTGTGCTGCACAGAATATGGAAGGTGACAAAGGAAGGGGTCTATTTGATAGGGGACAACCAATCATCCATTGAAGGACCTTTAAAGAAGGAACAAATAAAGGGAATTTTGGTTTCATTCCTGCGAAAGGGCAGGATGATATCCGTCCGCAATCCGGTATATCTGTTGATAAGCAGGAGTTGGCTCTGCCTCAGACCCCTGAGGGATGTTATTAAAAGAGCAGGAGCAGGATTATGGAAGGGCTTGGTTCGATGAACTGTACTAATATTTAACGAATCAGGGGATTGCAGGAGGGAATAGAGGTGAAAATGACAGGTAATTATATACTGCGCTATGCTGCCGGTGCAAATTGGTTGGTCAAAGCAGATCAGCAGGATGCAGATTATGTTGCACCTTTAATGATTAATGAGGTTGGAGCAGTAATTTGGAAGGGAATCGAGGCGGGTTATAAGGCCAGTGAAATCACAATACTGCTCCAAAACAGTTATCAGATTCATTTGGAGGAAGCAAAATCAGATGTAGAGGAGTTTTTGGAACAGCTTCAAAAGTGCAATATTATTACTGCTTAAAACATTAAAGGTAGGATTTTATCAATACTAAGATTTCCGATATAATATCCCAGTGACCTGTCATAGCCGGTGTTGGCGAACTGTATCTGCTGCGTTGAGAAGGGATCGGTTACGTCCAAATAAAGCTGATAATTGCCCATGTGGTAGTAAGGAATATCAAGAGGAACGGTAAGCCGGGTAACTTTACCGGAAAGCCAGGTGCGGGTATCGGTTGAAACTGATATTTTTTGAATCTGTTTTGTATCAGTATTGATCAGATTGACGGATACCTCATATTTCTTATAAGAATTGGCAAACCCAATGTTATTAATATCGATGGTAAGGGCTGTATTTTTATTTCTGAAAGGATGATAGATAAGGCCGGTTGAATTAAGCACATAACGGTACCCCAAATGATTGCCGATAAACTCATAGCCCGAGCTGCCGTTGAATATATCCGTGCCCTGATAGATTGAGGTCTTCCATTTATCTAGGACGGAGGGATCATGCATGCTGTTCAGATAGGATATATGCATTTGGTATAAATCGGAGATTGCAGTACTCAGATCATTGTAGGGATTATCAATAATAACTTCACCTCCGTTGGGGACATAACGGCACAGTTGATTTTGAAATGCCAGTTCCTCTGATCGGGTGCCCTTATCAGAATAGCCGGAGGCTTTTGATATGGAAACATTCCCGTAGGTACCGCAATCCGATTCTGAGCCCAGCATTCCGTCATTAAAAAGACCGATCCGGGAGTATAAGGAATTAGAAAATCCCTGCTCTGCCGGCAAAGGTTCATAAGAGGAAACGATACTTCTCCACTGGGCAGGGGTTCTTACTGACAGGTAAATGGAGGGATCTGTGACCTCCGCCAGATGTTCGATCAGCAAGTGCATGGATGCATCAGACATGTGATTGGAATTGTGCATCTCACCATGATTTCCGACAAATATGCCCTGGAGTGTATAGATAGCAGCAGCATGCCTGTTTACTACGGAAGCCACCTGTGACATATGGTTCATAATTAGATCAATTTCCTCCGGCTCCGAGGTTATAGCCATACCATCCCAGTCATAAAGAAAACGCAGAATTAACTGCTTACCGGACTGCTCCCAAGAAGAAAGTATAAGCTCCAGCTGCTTAAGAGCAGTGTTACTGATTGGCGAGGTACGGTAATTTTTCAGATTTATCTGCAGCATGGCGAGTTTGCTCTCGGTATCATGTTTATAGCTTTCGCGAATGGACTCCGATGTATCAATGCTGTCATCCGACAGGGCGTATCCATAGATCTGGTACCATCCACGGCCGGGATTTTCCAGCACTTCCCTGGTTTCGGTCAGAGTGGCAGGCTGCCAGACCGTATGGTAATAGTTTTGATAAAGAAAAACCGCTGATACGGTAATCATAGACAGTGCCAGTGGAATTATCATAAACAGAGCAGGCTGTTTTCTTTTTTGGGTCTGTATCTGATACATAAAGCAACCTCCTGATAACTTTTAATGTCTGACGACATTATACCATGTCCGCAAGCGTCCATGGTATTTGGCACTTCGTGCCAGGATGCACACTCGCTTCGCTCGGCGCCTGCATAAATGCGATGATATAATGTCTGACGACATTATACCATGTCCGCAAGCGTCCATGGTATTTGGCACTTCGTGCCGGGATGCACACTCGCTTCGCTCGGCGCCTGCGTATAAATGCGATATAATGTCTGACGACATTATATCATCTGTGTATAAGAAATACTATGATTGATAAGAAATTTCAGGTGAAATAAAATCGGGCTATGCCGGATTAATACTTAAGCAATGGGAATCGGGGGATTATCTTAAATGAAGCTGCTTACGAGGACAGAATATTCGGTAAAAAATGCATATATCTCATCAATATCAAGAATAGCTGCAATTCTTATGGGATATATGGTCAGAGTGGTATTCACACACACGCTGAGTGAAAGCTATGTTGGAATTAATGGATTATTTACAAATATCTTAAATTTGTTAGCCCTTTCCGAGCTTGGGATTGATTCTGCAATTACGTATGCCCTCTATCGTCCGATTGCAGAAAACAAAAGAGAAGAACAAAAATCGCTGCTAAGATTATGCCGCCGGTATTATCGCATGGCGGCCATGGCGGTTGTTCTGATAGGGCTTCTCGCATTACCCTTTATGTATCTGTTGATAAAGAATCAGACTCAGATGGAAAACCTGATACTGATCTATCTGTTGTATCTTTTGAACCCTGCGCTTTCCTATCTTCTGATATATAAAAAATCCCTGATCGATGCGAATCAGCTATATTATATCGGTATATTCTATCAGACTGTCTTCTGGGTGATACAGGATATCCTGCAAAT
>JAEZFH010000435.1 GCA_023437885.1 Bacillota bacterium
CCAGCGTGGAGTATCCCCCACAACAACCCCACGCCGCAGAACCGGTACTCACAAATCCTAATGCGACGGACGAAGACTCGGTGCAAGAGCAGGAGGCTTCTCTTACGGAGCGCTTGGAAGAAACAAACGAAGCAAATTCCAAGGAGGATGCCAAGGAGCATACCGGCACCCCAGATAAAAAAACCAATAAAGAAAAGGGAAAATATGCTGGAAAGAAGGTATATCTGACCTTTGATGACGGTCCAAGCATTTACACCGGCGATATTCTCGACATATTAGAGGAATATCAGGTCAAAGCTACCTTTTTTGTGGTAGGCAAGGAGGATAAGAAGTCCAAGAAGCTTTACCAAAGAATTGTAGAAGAAGGACATACCTTGGGAATGCATTCTTATTCCCATCAGTATTCTAAAATATATAATTCCATAGAAGATTTTGATAAGGACTTTACAAAACTATGGAAATTGTTATATGATACTACTGGGTACAAGCCTTCTATTTTCCGTTTTCCGGGGGGAAGCAATAATTTGGAGAACAGGAATGGGACAGAAGACTTTATTCGATATTTGAATAAAGCAGGGATTGTATATTTTGATTGGAATGTGCTGAACGGAGATGCTACAGGAGTGAAATTTAGCGAGGAACAGCTGATTGATAATGTCCTAAGTGGTGTAGCCGTGAAAGAGAATGCCATTGTATTGATGCATGACACCGAAACGAAACAGAAAACAGTAGATTCACTGCCTGGACTGCTGGACATTCTAGTATCGGAGGGTGCACAAATTCTTCCTCTTGATAATGAGGTTAAACCGATTCAAATGATTAAGACCGATACAGTCAAATAAAACCAAAAACAGGGAGGTATTTAACGAATGGGTTTTTTCAAGGATTTTAAGGAAGACATATCTCAGGCGATGAATGAGCTGTTGCCGGAGGAGGAAGCGAAGGAGCAGCTTGTGGATACGTTGGACTTCGGAGAAATTGTTTTAGATGAGGTATCGGACAGCGGTCTTATGAAGGAATGGCTGGAAGAGTTTGCGCAGGATGAAGCGGAGAAGCTTGATGCCGGAGCGATACGGGATGAGGATGCAGATCAAAAGGAAACGGATGTTGAAGAATATGCATTTGAATTAGAGGAAGAAGAGGGCGAAGATATGGATGATAATGTGGATCTTGAGTTATTGGAAGCAATGAATGCGGAAGATGAGGCTGGGAATGAACCAGAAGCAAAGGAAAAGACAGCAGCCAAAGTACGAACCGCGTCTGTGGTAAGTGATGATGATGTAACTGTGATCACGAAGGGTACTACGATTAACGGAAGCATTTCATCGGATGGCTCTCTGGAAATTAACGGAACAATTACGGGAGATGTGGAATGCCTGGGTAAATTATCGATTACCGGTAAGATCAAAGGCAATTCTTCCGCAGCAGAGATTTATGTAAATACAGAACGCCTTGAGGGAAGCATCACCAGCGAAGGAAGTGTTAAGGTAGGGCTTGGTACAGTAGTTATCGGTGATGTCGTGGGTACATCAGGCGTAATTGCAGGTGCGATTAAAGGAGAGATTGATATCAACGGACCGATTGTTATCGATTCCACTGCAATTATAAAGGGTAATATTAAGGCAAAATCCGTACAGATCAATAACGGTGCAGTAATTGAAGGCTTCTGTTCCTTGAGCTATTCTGCCGTTGATGTGGATAATGTATTTGAATAATTAGCCGGAAACATAGATAAGTTGAATTAAGTTTTCGTATATAGGAATGATGATAGTATTTTTATAGCAATGATTATAGTATTTTGTTCTGGTATTATGCTTTGACTTATGGTAGATTATAATAGTGTGTTTTGTATGTAATTTTGATACAATTTAGAGCCATAGTAATCAAAGCACATATGAATTGCACCTGCAGGCAGCGCAAGTGCTACCTTCTGCAAGGCAGCACTGGTGATAAAGCATAATTCGCATGGAGAAGATTGGTAATCAGCGTGATCGTGAGGTTCTCTGATTGCTCCGTTCCTGCGGATTATTTTGCCTGTCTTGATGAAACAGCATGGAGGTCTTATATGAAAGGATATGAAAGGGTACAGCTTAAATTAAGCGGTGAAGCCCTGGCAGGGGATAAAAAGACGGGCTTTTGCGAAGAGACCTGTATCGGAGTGGCCAGGCAGGTGAAGCAGCTGGTCGAGGACGGGGTTCAGGTCAGTATTGTAATCGGCGGAGGTAACTTCTGGAGAGGAAGAACCAGTGAAACCATTGACCGTACAAAGGCGGACCAGATTGGTATGCTGGCTACAGTTATGAACTGTATCTATGTATCAGAGATATTCCGTTATGTCGGAATGAAAACAAAGGTGTACACTCCCTTTGCCTGTGGAAGTATGACGGAACTTTTTTCTAAGGATGAGGTTACCGGGTATATGGAACAAGGTGGAGTCGCATTTCTGGCAGGAGGTACGGGGCACCCCTACTTCTCGACAGACACTGCAACCGTGCTTCGTGCTGTAGAGTTGGACTGTGATATAATATTAATGGCCCGGGCTGTGGATGGGGTATATGACAGTGACCCGAAGAAGAATCCGAATGCCGTTAAATATTCAGAGATAGCGCTTCAGGAAGTTTTGGATAAGAAGCTGGGCGTAGTTGATATGACTGCAACCGTGCTGTGCATAGAGAATAAAATGCCAATTCTTTTATTCGGTTTATCCGAGGAAGCAAGTATCGTCAAAGCGGCAGCCGGTTTATCGGATGGCACCAGAATGACAGTATAAGGTCGATGGACATTTTACCTGCGAAAGTACTTTCATGAGTTTATGCAAGTTCTTTCGTGCGCATACAAAGGTACGTTCATATGGATACACAGATGGGTGCTCATCCTGGTACGAAGTGCAACATATCATGGATGCTTGCATTCGTGGTATGATTTTTAAATATAAATGGAGGGATGAAAATGGAGGCAAAGCTAGAGCAATTCAATTCAAAAATGGAGAAGACCGTGGATACCTTGAACGAAGAGTATTCCACGATACGTGCGGGCAGAGCAAATCCACATCTGTTAGATAAGCTAAGAGTGGATTATTATGGACAGCCATCCCCGCTTCAGTCAGTAGCAAATATTTCTGTGCCCGAGGCAAGAGTTATTCAAATTCAGCCATGGGAAAGTAAATTAATCAAAGAAATTGAGAAAGCAATCATAGTTTCCGATCTGGGGCTGACACCGAGCAATGACGGAAAGATTATACGCCTGGTATTTCCTGAGCTTACCGAGGAAAGAAGAAAAGACCTGGTTAAGGATATCAAGAAAAAGGCGGAGAGTGCCAAGGTTGCAATCAGAAATATCAGACGCGATGCAAACGAGCTATTCAAGAAGCAGAATAAAGCCAGTGAGATTTCAGAGGATGAATTCAAGCATCTTGAGGACAACGTTCAGAAGATTACGGACCATTATATCGCTGAAATTGATAAAATCATGGAAAATAAATCAAAAGAAATTCTTACGGTGTAATGTAATTTTGGGGTGTTTCAAAAGTCTTTTGGTCAGCGCATTCGGGTTGAATAAAGTGTTTTTGGAACACTCTTTTCCATTATATGAGGGAGAACAGGATGCAGGATAAGGAATTAATCATACCGAGGCATGTGGCAATCATTATGGACGGCAACGGCCGCTGGGCTAAAAAGAAGAGGATGCCTCGCAATTACGGTCATACTCAGGGCAGCAAGAACGTTGAGAAGATATGTGAGGATGCATATAAGATGGGGATACAGTATCTTACGGTATATGCTTTTTCAACAGAGAACTGGCGCCGTCCCAAGGATGAGACAGATGCATTAATGAAGCTGCTGCAGACTTATCTGGAGACCAGCATTAAGACAAGTGCCAAGAATAATATGAGAGTCCGCATTATAGGAGATATCTCGGGATTATCCGGAGATATTCAAAGAAGTATCTCGGAGCTGGAGGAAGCCTCGAAGAATAACACAGGCTTGAATTTCCAGGTGGCAATTAATTACGGCGGACGGGATGAATTGCTTCGCGCAGCCAAAGCGCTGGCGATGGATTTGAAGGATAATAAAACGAAGCTTGATCAAATCGATGAAGCGGGTTTTGAACAGTATCTGGATACCAGAGAAATACCGGACCCCGACCTACTGATCCGCACCAGCGGAGAGCAGAGACTGTCCAATTTCCTTCTATGGCAGCTGGCTTATACAGAGTTTTATTTTCCGGACGTACTATGGCCGGATTTTGATAAAAAGGAATTAAAGAAGGCAGTGGAATTTTATAGCAGCAGAAACAGAAAATTTGGGGCAATATCATAAATGATAGATCATGAACCGAGCAGGGTGCATGATCTTTCGCTCCGCTCGCACGCTTACGAGCAAGCTCGCGCATGCTCACTACGCTTTCGTTATATTAATATCTCATTTTGGAGGTAGACTATGTTTAGGACAAGATTACTCAGCGGAATTATTTTAATGGTAATTGCGATTACAGTGGTAGTTCTGGGAGGTAATGTATTATTTGCAGTCATATTAGCAATATCTATGATCGGCTTAAATGAATTGTACAAAATTGTTCGGGTGAATAATACCCTTCCGGGCGTCATGGGCTATCTTGGGGCATTCGCCTATTATATGCTGCTTTATTTTAATTTGTCCGAACATCAGTTAATGCTGTTTATTATATTTTTAATGCTGTTGATGTCCGTCTATGTTTTCGGTTTCCCCAAATACTCTACAGAACAGATTGCGGTTGCTTTTTTGGGACTCTTTTATGTGAGCATTATGTTAAGCTACATATATCAGGTCCGCAGGTTGGAAGACGGTGCCTGGATCGTATGGCTGATCTTTATCGGGGCCTGGGGTTCCGATACCTGTGCTTATGCCGTAGGTATGCTGTTTGGAAAGCACAAATTTGCTCCGAAGCTCAGCCCGAAAAAAACCATAGAGGGATGTATCGGCGGAGTCGCGGGAGCTGCATTGATCGGATTTTTATATGCAACAGCCATTCACAGCCAAATTACTAATATGATGAATCCGCAATTGGTATTTGCAGTGATCGGCGCTGCATCCAGTATTATCTCACAAATAGGAGATTTAGCGGCTTCTGCAATCAAGAGAAATCATAACATTAAGGATTACGGAACCCTGATACCGGGGCACGGGGGGATTTTAGACCGTTTTGACAGTATTATATTTACGGCTCCGATTGTATATTATTTGGCTACCATGCTTATATAGGGTTTAGTAAGAGTATAGACTGCCGCGAGGAAGTGGCTTTCAAGGCAGTATCTTTGCCAGAGATTGCTTCTGGGATTAGGCAGGCTAATTGCCTGGTATGATCAGGATATTGATTAGATTGGCCTTGGAAGGTTTTTATATTCGAAAGGAGCTTATCAAGGCGACAGACGGAGGTTGGAATGAAGAAGATCGGAATTCTTGGCTCAACAGGTTCCATTGGGACGCAAACCTTGGAGATTGTGCGTGAAAATCAGGATTTGAAAGTTACCGCTTTAGCGGTTGATGGTAATATAGAACGATTAGAGAGACAGGTTCGCGAATTTATGCCGAACCTTGTTTGCGTATATCGGGAGGATAAGGCAAGGCAGTTCAAGGCTATGGTTTCAGACCTTCCTGTCAAGGTGGTTACCGGAATGGAGGGACTGATGGAATGTGCTGCCAGTTCGGATGCCGATACGGTTGTAACCGCTATGGTCGGTATGATTGGTATCCAGCCAACCGTTGAGGCGATCAAGGCAGGAAAAAATATTGCTTTAGCGAACAAGGAAACACTGGTAACGGCCGGGCATATTATCATGCCGCTGGTCAAAGAAAAAAATGTGACACTGCTTCCGGTAGACAGTGAACATTCTGCAATATTTCAAGCGCTAAATGGAGAAGATAAGAAAAATGCATATAAAATTCTGCTGACAGCCTCCGGGGGACCGTTCCGGGGGAGGAAGCTGGAGGAGCTTAAGAATAAGTCTCCGAAGGATGCTCTTAAACACCCGAACTGGACAATGGGACAGAAGATTACCATTGATTCCGCTACCCTGGTGAATAAGGGCCTGGAAGTGATGGAGGCCGCCTGGCTGTTTGATATGGACCTGGATTCGATTCAAGTGGTGGTTCATCCCCAGAGTATCATTCATTCCATGGTGGAGTATCTGGACGGAAGTATAATCGCACAGCTTGGAGTGCCGGATATGAAGCTTCCGATCCAATATGCTTTGTTCTATCCCTGCAGAAGACTGCTGCTTCAGGGAGAGCGAGTAGATTTTTACCGATTAGGGCAGTTGACCTTTGAGGAACCGGACATGGAAACATTTTTCGGTCTAAGGCTTGCCTATGAAGCGGGCAGGATGGGAGGAAGTATGCCTACGGTATTCAATGCAGCCAATGAATGGGCGGTTGCGCAGTTCCTGAAGGGGAGAATTGAATTTCTCATGATCCCTGCTTTGATTGAGCAGGCAATGAAGAAGCATAAATTGATTCAGAACCCATCTCTAAAAGAAATTCTGAACACGGAACAAGAGACATATGATTTTGTAAGAGGCTTTACGGAAGCCGAAGGATAGGGGCCAACCAGTCTGTCAGCCATCGTCAGTCAAATACAGACAAAGGCTTCCGGCGGCAGTATTTTCGCTGACTTCGGGAACGTAAGAAAGGATTGATATTGTTATGAATATAATTGTTGCATTGTTAATATTAGGTGTGATTGTAATCATTCACGAGCTGGGGCATTTTTTGCTTGCAAAGAAAAACGGGGTTACCGTGACGGAATTCTCGGTAGGCATGGGTCCCAGGATAGC
>JAEZFH010000471.1 GCA_023437885.1 Bacillota bacterium
TACTGGTAAGCAAGGCTCCGGATGCCGTGGATTTTGCATTGATCAACCGGACGGTCAGAGGGGATATTGTTGTCACTCAGGATTACGGGGTTGCGGCAATGGCCCTGGGAAAGGGAGCCTTCGCCATCCATCCCGGGGGTAAGCTCTATACGGACAGCAATATTGAGATATTGCTGATGGAACGGGATATTGCAAAAAAATGCCGCAGGGCGGGTGAAAGGATCGGCGGACATGCAAAGAAGCGAACGGCTGCGGATGATGAGAGATTTGCCAGAGAATTCACAAAGCTGTGCCAAAAGTCCCGGGAAGCCTCACCGGGAGGAGGCGGGCTGGAACAAGGGACCGGGAAAAACATGGAATAGAACAAACATTCGAAAATATATTGATTTTGAACATCTGCTATGATATAATTACTAGCGTTACAATTATCATAGGATTGCTTTTCCGGAAGCGGAGCAGGGGATAAGAATCCGAGCAGCCAGGAGGTAATGTTGGTATGGAATTTAAATTAACGTCGGAATATACGCCGACCGGTGATCAGCCGGAAGCAATTAAGACCCTCGTGGAGGGCTTTCGAAGCGGTAATCAATGTCAGACACTTCTTGGTGTCACGGGTTCAGGTAAGACCTTTACCATGGCGAACGTAATCCAGCAGATACAGAAGCCTACCCTGGTGATTGCTCACAATAAGACCCTGGCCGCCCAGCTGTACGGCGAGTTTAAGGAATTCTTCCCGGAAAACGCAGTAGAATATTTTGTGAGTTATTATGATTATTATCAGCCGGAGGCCTATGTTCCTTCGACGGATACCTATATAGAGAAGGACTCTTCCATTAATGAGGAGATTGATAAGCTGCGCCATTCGGCTACCGCATCCCTGTCGGAACGCAAGGATGTAATTATCATCGCCAGTGTATCCTGTATCTACGGCTTGGGAAGCCCGATTGACTATCAGAGCATGGTTCTTTCCCTGCGTCCGGGTATGATAAAGGATCGGGACGAGATTCTGAAGAAGCTGATCGAGATACAATACGACCGGAATGACATGGATTTTAAGCGGGGAACCTTCCGGGTACGGGGAGATGTGGTGGAGATTTTTCCGGCAGCCTCTGCGGAATTGGCGATACGAGTTGAATTTTTTGGTGATGAAGTAGAGAGGATTTTGGAAATTGATACCCTGACCGGCGAGATTAAAAGCAGCCTGGAGCATGCGGTCATATTTCCTGCCTCTCATTATGTCGTTGCTCCGGATAAGCTGGAGCAGGCCATCCGTAATATCGAGGAGGAGCTGGAGGAGAGAGTACGGTATTTCAAGAGCGAGGATAAGCTCCTGGAAGCCCAGCGGATATCCGAACGGACGAATTTTGATGTTGAGATGATGCGTGAGACCGGCTTTTGCTCCGGGATTGAGAATTATTCCAAGCATTTGACCGGTTTGGAGTCCGGAGCCCCGCCTCATACCCTGATGGATTATTTTCCGGAGGATTTTATGATTATCGTGGACGAGTCCCACATTACCCTTCCCCAGGTCCGGGGAATGTATGCGGGGGACCGTTCCAGAAAAACCACGCTGGTAGAATTCGGCTTCCGGCTTCCTTCGGCGCTGGACAACCGCCCGCTGAATTTTGAAGAGTTTGAGAGCAAGATCAGCCAGATTCTCTTTGTGTCGGCGACTCCGTCCGTATATGAGAATGAGCATGAGCTGCTGCGCACGGAGCAGGTGATCCGTCCTACCGGATTGTTAGACCCGGAGGTATCGGTAAGACCTGTGGCAGGACAGATCGATGATCTGCTGGGTGAGATTCATAAGGAGATTGAGAAGAAGGGTAAGGTGCTGGTAACAACCCTGACCAAACGTATGGCGGAAGACCTTACGACCTATCTGAGAGAGGTCGGCATCCGTGTAAAATATCTTCACTCGGATATCGATACCCTGGAGCGCTCAGAGATCATCCGGGATATGCGTATGGATGTATTTGATGTGCTGGTAGGAATTAATCTGCTCCGGGAAGGGCTGGATATTCCCGAGGTGGGGCTGGTAGCCATCCTGGATGCCGATAAGGAAGGCTTCCTGCGTTCCGAGACCTCTTTGATCCAGACCATAGGCCGTGCTGCCCGTAATGCCGAGGGACATGTTATTATGTACGCAGACCGCGAGACGGATTCCATGAGGAAGGCACTCTCGGAGACGAACCGGAGAAGGCAGATACAGCAGGCATATAATGAAGCTCATGGTATTACACCGACCACCATTGTGAAGAAGGTACGGGATCTGATCAGCATATCCAAGAAGGCCGAGAAGGATAAAAAGGACATGACGAAGGATATGGAATCCATGTCCCGCCAGGAGCTGGAGGAGTTGGTAAAGACAATCACCAAGCAGATGCATACCGCGGCGGCAGAGCTGAACTTCGAGCTGGCTGCTCAGTTAAGGGATAAGATGGTGGAAATAAAGAAGCAATTGCTGGAACTATAGTCTGCCCAACAGAGGAACAGGCCGAACAGGCAAATGGTTACAAACAAGTAGATAGCAGACTAATGGATAACAGACAAATGGATAGCAGACTAATAGATAACAGACGAATAGATAGCAGACGAGTAGATAGCAAACACACAGATAACAGACACATAGATATAGAAGGAATACCGAACAGGTATGGTTTGTGCTGCTCGCGGCAGTACGTCCGAATGCGGGAAGATCTTTCCGTGATTATTTGAGATGTCCGGTAACAGCGTGGAGGTAGTTATGTCAGATAAAAAGAATTATATTAAAATCAGAGGTGCCAAGGAAAACAATCTAAAGAATCTCAGTGTGGATATTCCAAGAGACCAGTTTGTGGTGTTGACGGGTTTAAGCGGCTCCGGCAAGTCTTCCCTGGCCTTTGATACCATCTATGCCGAGGGACAGCGAAGATATATGGAATCGCTGTCTTCCTATGCAAGGCAGTTCCTGGGACAGATGGAGAAGCCGGATGTGGAGAGTATTGAGGGCTTACCGCCTGCCATATCCATTGACCAGAAATCAACCAACCGCAATCCCAGATCAACGGTAGGTACGGTTACAGAGATTTATGATTATTTCCGTCTGTTGTATGCCAGAATTGGGATTCCTCATTGTCCGGATTGCGGTAAGGAGATTAAGAAGCAGAGTGTGGACCAGATGGTGGATGAGATTATGAGCCTTCCCCAGGGGACCAAAATTCAGCTTCTGGCTCCGGTGGTCCGGGGAAGAAAGGGAGAGCATGTCAAGCTCTTCGAGCAGGCGAAGCGCAGTGGATACGTCAGAGTCAGAGTTGACGGGAATCTCTACGAGCTTACGGAAGAAATCAAGCTGGAGAAGAACAGCAAACATAATATTGAGATAATTGTAGACCGTTTGGTAGTCAAGGAAGGTATTGAGAAGCGCCTCTCCGATTCCATCGAAAATGTACTTAAGCTTGCCGAGGGATTATTATTCGTTGATGTTATTGATAAGGAACAGCTTACCTTCAGTCAGAACTTTGCCTGTCCGGATTGCGGAATCAGTATTGATGAAATTGAACCCAGAGTATTTTCCTTTAATAATCCCTTTGGTGCCTGTCCGGAGTGTCATGGCATCGGAATTAAGATGGAATTTGCGGAGGAGCTCCTGATTGCCGACCCAACGAAAAGTATTGTTGATGGTGCCATAGCAGCACCGGGCTGGCAGTCGGTGGTGGACAAAGGCAGCTATACCAGATGCGTGATGGAAGCGTTGGCAAAGGAATATCATTTTGATTTGGATACTCCTTATGAGAAGCTTTCCGATGAGATACGCCATATGTTTATCTACGGCACCGATGGCCGTTCCGTTAAGGTGCACTATCGCGGTCAGCGGGGAGTCGGAGTCTATGATGTTGTATTTGAAGGATTAATCCGCAATGTGGAGCGCCGTTACCGGGAAACCGGTTCGGAATCTGCACGCCAGGAATATGAAAGCTTTATGTTAACCACCCCCTGCAATGTCTGTAACGGAAAGCGCCTGAAGAAGGAAGCCCTGGCAGTGACGGTAGGGAACCGGAATATCGCTGAGGTTACGGAATATCCGATCCATCAGTTGGCGCACTTTATGTCTGACCTGAGCCTTACCTCGATGCAGCTTAAGATCGGTGAAATTGTTCTGAAAGAAATTAGGGCAAGAATTAATTTCCTGATGGATGTAGGCCTGGATTATCTTACCCTGTCAAGAGCCACTGGGACCTTATCCGGCGGTGAGGCGCAGAGAATCCGCCTTGCGACTCAGATTGGGTCCGGCCTGGTAGGTGTTGCCTATATTTTGGACGAGCCCAGCATCGGGCTGCACCAGCGGGATAACGATAAGCTCCTGCATACCTTGAAGAACCTTAAGGATCTGGGGAATACCCTGATTGTAGTAGAACATGATGAGGATACCATGTTTGCTGCGGATTATATTGTTGATATCGGGCCGGGTGCCGGAGAGCACGGCGGTGAAGTTGTGGCTGCCGGCAAGGCGGAGGATATCATGCGGGTAGAAGAGTCCATAACCGGTGCGTATCTGAGCGGACGCATCATCATACCGGTTCCGAAAAAACGGAGGAAGCCTACCGGATATCTGTCCGTAGTCGGGGCAGCAGAGAATAACCTGAAGAATATTAATGTGGATATTCCTTTGGGAGTTATGACTTGTATTACCGGGGTATCCGGTTCCGGCAAGAGCTCCCTGGTAACGGAGATATTATATAAACGGTTGGCAAGGGATTTAAACCGTGCCCGGTGTATTCCGGGAAAGCACAAGGATATGTTAGGCATCGAGCAGCTTGACAAGGTAATTGATATTGACCAGTCACCCATCGGAAGAACCCCGAGATCGAATCCGGCAACCTACACCGGTGTGTTTGACCAGATCAGAGATCTCTTTGCATCAACCCAGGATGCCAAAATGCGCGGCTATTCAAAGGGCCGCTTCAGCTTTAATGTCAAGGGCGGACGCTGCGAAGCCTGCAGTGGAGACGGAATTCTTAAGATTGAGATGAATTTCCTGCCGGATATTTACGTACCCTGTGAGGTTTGCGGTGGTAAGAGATATAACCGTGAGACCCTGGAGGTTCGGTATAAGGGCAAGAACATCTATGATGTGCTGGATATGACAGTTGAGGAAGCAGTTCATTTCTTTGAGAATGTTCCGTCCATCCGCAGAAAGATTGAGACCTTGAATGATGTGGGTCTGTCCTATTTGCGTCTGGGACATCCCTCCACCTCTCTGTCCGGCGGTGAAGCACAGCGTATTAAGCTGGCTACGGAATTGAGCAAGCGGAGCACCGGTAAGACCATCTATATCCTCGATGAGCCCACTACCGGATTGCATTTTGCGGATGTGCACAAGCTGATTGAGATTTTGAAGCGGTTCTCGGATACCGGGAATACCGTTGTTGTCATTGAACATAATTTGGATGTGATCAAGACGGCGGATTATATTATAGATATCGGACCCGAAGGGGGAGATAAGGGCGGTACCGTAGTTGCTAAGGGTTCGCCGGAGGAAGTGGTAAAGAACAAAAAATCCTATACCGGTATGTATATTAAAAAGTATCTGCAAAAGAAATAGCAATACGATGGAGGAAAGGTTGAACGAAATGCATGTTCCAGATTGAGCATGCATTTCGTTCAATCGGTGCAAAATGTGCACGCGGAAATGGAGGCAGCGATGGAGGATAGTTTCTATGCAATGATGTCCAGGATGAAGTATATCGAGCGCTGGGCATTGATGCGAAATACAATTACCGAGAACATCAGTGAACATTCTCTTGAGGTGAGTATATTAGCGCATGCCCTGGCAGTGATCAGTAAGGAACGGCTCGGCCGGGAAGTAAATGCGGAGCGGGCGGCATTGATCGGGATCTATCATGATGTGACGGAGATTATTACAGGAGATATGCCTACTCCCATTAAGTATTTTAATGAAAGCATTCAAGGTGCCTTCAAGGCAGTGGAGCATGCCGCGGCGGAACGTCTGCTGGGGATGCTTCCGGAGGATATGAGAAGAAGCTATGAGACTCTTTTCTTTCTCCAGGAGGAGGATGCGTATCTGTGGAAGCTGGTCAAGGCTGCGGATAAGCTGTCTGCCCTGATCAA
>JAEZFH010000478.1 GCA_023437885.1 Bacillota bacterium
TGCCTGGGAGGGCGCGATTCCATGAATACTTCGAAAGGCGCGGTTAAAGGCGGTCGGTGAATCGTACCCGTATTTGAAGGAAACATCAATTACTTTACTGTTATCACTTCGCAGCTCCTCTGCTGCCAGAGACATTTTCCTTCTCCGGATGTACTCGGATAAAGGGATACCGGTCATATAAGCAAACATCCGCTGAAAGTGGTAGGTGTTGCAGCAAGCGATCCTGGCAGCGGTATCCAGGCGGATCTCGTTACTGAGATTATCCTCAATATAGTTAATTGCACGATTAAAATGTTCGATCCATTCCATTGTCATGCTCCTTTCGTATGATACCATATTATTCCCCCGCGAACCTCTGATTCTCTGCCGGATAAAGCGAGGAAGCGGAGAAATCCGTGGGGCTGCGCAGTACTTCCGGTACGGATAAACCCAGCTTTTGGGATAATATTCATAATTAAATATAGCATATCTGCGCAAATAATCAACCGGCAGCTGTAATTAATATCCGTACGGTCGGAGAGGAATGCAGACGTAAAAGGCATCCTCCGAATTAAGGCATTTACCAAATCCTGATATTGTAATATAATAAGCGTAGTGAACGGGCTGCAAGCTTGCTTGCAAGCCCGTGAGCGTAGCGAAGATCATGAACATGTTTTTTGTTCATGATATAATAAGCGTAGTGAGCATACTGCAAGCTTGCTTGTTAGCCCGTGAGTGTAGCGAAGATCATGAACATGTTTTTTGTTCATGATATAATAAGCGTAGTGAGCATACTGCAAGCTTGCAATTAAATTATTTTTAATGACAGGAGGTAAGCTGGTGAAAACTAAAGGTTCAGAGTTTCTGAGAAGGAGTAAGCCATTTCTGCGTAAGCTCATTGATTTACTGAACAGGGAATACAAATATGTATCCATCCTCGGCACCGATACTCGGGGTAAGGTATACAGGGTATCCAATACCGGAACGGAAGTAACGGATATCATGCTTGCGGAGCGCGGCTTTGTTGTAAGAATACATAACGGAGTAAATTATTCCGAATATTCCTTTAATGAGATCAATGAAGATAACATACCCGAGATTGCTATGGAAATAAAGGAAAAGTTACACAAGATATCGGGTGACATTAACGTCAATGCTTATGAGATGATAGAGGAAGAAGAACTGGTGAAGCAGTTCTTCAGTGAGACCGAGATTGACCCGGAGAGCATCAGTTCCGAGGAAATCATCAACAGGCTGACCGGGATTAAGGATATGGGCTGCAAAATATCCGGCCTGGTTGTGAATTACCGGGCCGGCTTTAACTATACCCATGTGTCAAAGCTGTTTTTATCTGCAAAAAAGGATTTGGAGCAGTCTTATGTGACCAGTGAGGCATCTCAATTTTGTGTTGCGAGAAGAGGGGCCAGGACGAAATACTATTTTGAATCCTCCACCGGGATGACAGGTTATGAGATTATGAAGGCCATGGAGGAAAGTTGTCCTTATGTGGTGGAACAGTGTATCCGTCTGCTGGATGCAAAGCCGGCGATCCCGGGCGAATATGATATCATCTGTGCACCGGACATCACCGGATTAATTGCCCATGAGGCCTTCGGACATGGAGTGGAGATGGATATGTTCGTAAAAGGAAGAGCAAAGGGAGCGGAATATATCGGCAAGCAGGTTGCCTCCCCGGTCACAACGATGCATGACGGTGCGGCGGCTGCGCAGCATGTGTCTTCCTATCTCTTTGACGATGAAGGAACGCTGGGGACGGATACCGTCGTCATTCAGGACGGTATCCTTAAGAACGGTATCTCGGATCTGCTTTCTGCACTTAAGCTTGGATCCACGCCCACCGGCAATGGTAAGAGACAGTCCTTTGAGCGTAAAGCCTATGCCAGAATGACGAATACCTTCTTTGCGGCGGGTAAGGACAAATACGAGGATATGCTGGCATCCATCAAGTTTGGCTACCAGATTGAGAGATATTACAGCGGCATGGAGGACCCGAAGAATTGGGGAATCCAATGCATTGCCCTGATTGGCAGAGAGATCGTGGATGGGAAGCTGACCGGCAATCTGATCTCCCCGGTGGTAATGACCGGCTTTGTACCGGATTTATTGCAATCGATCTCCATGCTGTCCGGAGAGGTAGAGCTGGAAGGCAGCGGATACTGCGGCAAGGGATATAAGGAATATGTAAGGACCTCGAATGGAGGACCTTACATCAAAGCGAAAGTGAGGTTGGGATAATGCTGGAGCTGATTAAGAAAATCCTCATGAACCAAAAGGGGATCTCAGGTTATAAAATTTGTGAGACCCGGATACAATCCAATGAGCTCTTTTTCGTAAAGAAGAATGTGGATATGGACCGTGCGAAAAATGTACATCACTTTAATATCACGGTATACGCGGATTTTGCGGAGGAGGGTGTCAATTACCGGGGCTCCGCTGATACTGGGCTCCATCCAACGATGAATGAAGAGGAAATTGAAGAGGCAGTACAGGAAGCGGTGCTGGCAGCCAGGTTAGTTAAGAATCCTTATTACCCCCTGGCAAAACCGTCGGCAGCAGAGGCTGAACTGCCGCTCAGTAATTTTGCCAAGGAAAGTCCGGATTACTGGATGAATGAAATAACAAAAGCGATTTATCGAAATGATGTCTATGAAAAGGGTGGAATCAATTCCTGTGAAATATTCCTGGACAAGACAACAACCAGAATTGTGAATTCCGAAGGGGTTGACGTGCAAAAGGAAGGATATCATAGCATGGTGGAATTCATTACCGTCTGGAAGGAAGAGGGCGAGGAGATTGAGCTGTACCGCCGGATTGATTGCTCGGAATTTGATGCCGAGCTGCTGGCAGAAGAGGTAAAGACGATGATCGCCATCTGCAGAGAGCGGGCCACCGCAGGTAGCACACCGGCTCTGGGGACCTCCAACGTACTGCTTACCAGAGAAGCAGTGAAGGAGTTCTTCTCTTATTATAGCTTTATGAGCAGCGGAGCCTCCATCTATAATCATTCTTCTACCTGGAAGATAGGAGATAAGATGCAGGGAGAGGAGGTAAAAGGGGATAAATTAACCCTTACCCTGGACCCACTCCTCAAGAATTCTACAGCTTCGGAAAGCTTTGATTCGGATGGATTTATGGTAAAGCCGGTAACAATCATTGAGCAGGGAGAGTTAAAGCGGTACAGCGCAGACACAAGATACGCACATTATCTTGAGATTATGCCCACGGGCAGGATCGGTAACCTGGTAGTGGCCGGCGGCAGCAGAGGGACAGAGGAATTAAAGCGGGAGCCTTATCTTATGACCGCGGCGTTTTCTGACTTTACAGTGGATAGCCTGACCGGTGACTTCTGCGGCGAGATCCGGCTGGCCTGGTACTATGACGGTAAGTGTACGGTTCCGGTAACCGGAGGCTCGATCACAGGAAATATCAACGAGCTTCATCAGGAGATGTATCTTTCAAGGGAGCGGCAGAAGGACGATAATTTTGAAGGGCCGGAGATGCTCCTGCTTAAGAATGTTACAGTGGCGGGAATCGAATAAGGATGAGCATAAAGAAAGACTGGAAGAAGAGAAGATAACAGAGCTTCCCTCTGGTAAATAGAGAAGGAACTGCTTCATATATATCATGAAGCGGTTCCTTTTTTGACTATCCGAAGGCAAGTGGCTTGCCGTTTACCGTTGTATTATCAAGCATAAGAGTGACTCGCAAAGCGTGCCACTCGTTATCATTTTCCTAGACCGTAAAGTGATAATAATTCATTACGGACTGCTCTTTAAAGCCGCAGGATTGATAAAGGCGAAGGGCATTGCTGTTGGTACATACTACGTCCAGTTCATTTACCGGAATACCCTGCGCATCCAGCATTTGAAGAACCTCCTTCAAGGCACGCCGCCCATAACCCTGTTTACGATATCCCGGTAATATGCCGAAACCATAGAGAAAGGCGTAATGGTCTCCGTATTCAATATGGATTTTACCGATTACAGAGCCATCAAGCTCAATCATGAAAGTCCGGCAATTCTCCTGTTGATCTTCGAGAGGACTGGGTTCCAGCGGCTCATCCGGTGCCGCTGTTTCTTCCGAAGAATGAAATAAGATTGCATTCTGACGAGCAATTTCCTGCTCATCTTCCTTTCTTGCAGGCCTCAGACGGAGAAGGGGGGAAGGCTCTGCTGTCTGCTTTGGATCAGTTACCACGGCGTTTTCTATTACCGGGGAAGCTTGTTCCGGAGAGGTGCGTTTCATTCGGTACTCTGAATGGGCATAGCCGTATTGCTTTGCCTTCAGATAATTCATACCGGCTTCGGAAGCATCATCTGAAAGGAGAAGCAATGTCTTATACCTGCCATGCCGGCATTCATATGCCGCCAGTGAAAGCAAGCGTCCGAACAGGCCCTGGTTTCGCCAGTCAGGATGTGTCATTCCGCACAGCTCCCCGGTCTCGTTGTCAAAGCAGGAGATACCAAGATAGGATACCAGCTCCTCATTGATATAATATAGAAATTCATCCTTACTGCCTGGATGCTTATGCCCGTCCTGAGCGGCAAGACTGCCGATATGGAGCTTATAATCCAGCTCCAGCTTGAGATTGATCCGATCCTGTGCACAGCATAAATCCATTAGCCGGCCAACGGAAGCGTATTCTTCCGGTGAGATATAATCAAGTAGCTTTATCATATGTATTTCCCGGGATTTAACCATAATATGTAATCTCCTTTTTGCAGCATAAATAAAAACCTGGATTCAACACCTCAGATTCTACCAAAAAAATAATGCTATGTAAAACAATACTTAAAATTGTTAATTAGATAGATTAGTAGATAGATTAGAATAATTAAAATTTCACATATCCTCTGTTATTGTGAAAGAGGTTGTGCTATGATTAATTTCATGAAAGTATGGAAGAAAGCCGGAATGATATTTCGGAGACCTTGCAGGGTGATGCAAAGCCCGGAAGGTTGAAGAAGCGGTCAAATGTTATGACTGGTACGCCGCAGGGACGGCAGATGGAGGATGGGGATGAGAATTCAAGAGGTACCGTTTAGCACAATTGATTGGAATGCAATGCCGCCCAAAGCGGTTCCGGGATCTACCGGAGAGGCATATATCAGGAATTTTGAGGTGGGAAATCTGAGAGTAAGAATGGTGGAATACTCTCAGGGATATTCGGCGGAGCAATGGCGCACCAGGGGGCATGTGGCTCTTGTTCTGGATGGTGAGCTGACGCTGCAGCTGAAGGATGGCAGAACGATAATTATGAAGCCGGGCTGCAGCTTCCAGGCAAGCGAGGATATGGAGCCGCACCGCTTTGCTACACAGGTTGGGGCTATCCTGTTTATTGTGGATCAGTCCTGTTCAGAAGAAGATTGACCTGCAAGAACGGAGGGACGCATATGGCATGGAAGGAACCCACAAACAGAAACAATGAATATAGAGATATAGTAAAAATAATAGGAATGTGGTATATGCTGATAATCAACAGCATTGCCACATTCCTTTTATCTTCGGGACGATTCGAAACGGTATCCGTGCGCACGGATTGAAAAGGACGAAAAAAGTCAATACTGCTTGGGGGGTTTGATATATCCCCAATAGTTATTATTGCTATTATAGTTATTGGGATTATAATTATTGTTATTATAATTATTGTATCGCCCCGAGGCGTTGTTCGGATTTTGAATTGACATTTCTTCATTGGCCGGAATATCTTGTCCGAGATTGTCTGGTCTGGTCGGAGCAGGTCTGGTTGGAGTGGAACTGGTTGGAGCAGTTCTGGCCGGAGTATCCTTTACTGTTTCTGCAAGAGGCTTTTCTTTGACCTTTCGAAGTTTTCTGCGTGGGTTAATAGTATATCCTATCATGTAGCCGAGCAGGAAAAAAACTACAATGAATGCAATAAAGAACAGATAAAAATTCGTACTGGTAATCGGCAGGATGGAGGCGGTGGCGAACATGACAAATTCTTTCAAATGAAAGCACCCCTTTACAATTTATTCACTATCTATATATGCGGCGAAGCCTTTAAAAGTGACAGATTCGACAAAGAATTCTCATCAGGAAAAAGAGGACAGTCATAGGCTCTTTTCCTTAAGACAAGAATAACAACCCCCCTAATCGCATATGATATGCTAAAGGGTATCCTATTAAAGGGGGGGCTGTTGCATGGAGGGATATCGGGTCATAGTAAGAGAAAAGACCTTACAGCAGGACATGTATTACAAAAATACAAATATCATGCGGTATACAATCAAGTATCCCAAATTTATCTCAGATACATATCAGACGATGGTTGCAAAGCTAAATTCATTATACAGAACAAAGGCTGTAATGTATGAACGATCCAATGTTATGAATTTATATCAGATGGCAATGGTGGAATATGAATACTCTGTAGCCAATAACTATCCGATCCGGCAATTTGAGGCATATGTCGACTTTGTGGTTACCTATAACCAGAACTGTGTTATCAGTCTCTACTTTGACCAGTATGAGTATGCGGGAGGGGCACATGGACTTACCGTGAGGCATTCCGATACCTGGAACTTGCCAAAAAGCAAGCGGATGGAGATGAGCGATTTCTTTCCCCACCGGAATAATTACCGTGAGTTTGTAATACAAAGTATTATTAAGCAGATTGAGGATGAGATCGCAGGAGGGAATAATACTTATTTTGATGATTATGAGAAGCTGGTGAAGGAGAACTTCAGGGCTAATAATTTCTATCTTACCAGGGAAGGACTGACAGTATATTTTCAACAATATGATATTGCCCCGTATTCCTCCGGACTTCCAACCTTTGTCATTCCCTACGGACCGGGCGGAGCTGCCATGCCAAAATGCTAGAACCAATTAAAAAGAAGAACTATGGATTTACCTGGCAGCTGAGCCAGGATAGCGAATAGTTCTTCTTTTATTATGCCAGCTATGAAGCGTGTTCGTAACAGCTGAATTATATTTTCCAATTCCTTGGATTAAAGAGCAACAGCATCGGGAAAATCTCAAGCCGTCCGGACAACATATCAAAAATCATAACCAGCTTGGATAAGTAGGAAAAGCCGCCGAAATTACCGACAGGACCGACCTCCTCAAGCCCGGGGCCGACATTGTTGAGTGTTGCCGCCACAGCAGTAAAGCTGGTGGTAAAATCAAAATTGTCCAAGCCGACAATCAGTACGGAGACAGCAAAAATCAGGATGTAGGATATGAAGAATACATTAATCGATCGCAGGGTTTCATGCTCGAGGGCTTTGCCGTCAAACTTAATTATCTTAATACTTCGTTTATGAACCAGGAAGGACATTTCCTTGCGGATGGTTTTAAACAGGATAACAATCCTTGATACCTTCATACCACCTCCTGTACTGCTGGCGCAGGCACCGATAAACATCAGCCATACGAGAATGGTTTTGGAAAAGGTAGGCCATTGGTTGAAATCGACGGTAGCGTATCCGGTTGTGGTTATAATGGAGGACACCTGGAAGGCGGCATGATGAATTGAGGGGAAGAAGTTTTCAACCCCTCCCAAATTGAAGGCAATTAAAACAATCGCGCCCAATACGATCAATGCATAGGCACGCAGTTCTTCACTTTTCACGGCAGCCTTAAACTTCTTAAGCAGGATCAGATAATAAACGTTAAAGTTGACTCCAAACAAAAACATAAAAATAGTAATTACATTCTGCTGGTACGGTGTATAATCCGCACAGCTGGAGTTCTTTATTGCAAAGCCGCCGGTGCCTGCCGAGCCGAAGGTGATGGTCAGGGCATCAAACAGCGGCATACGGCCCAGAAGCAGCAATACCACCTGAATCACAGTCATTACAAAATAGATCAGGTAGAGCAGGGAAGCAGTGTACCTCATTCGAGGTGCGAATTTCTCTACGGACGGCCCCGGGCTTTCCGCACGCATGATATGTATGGTCTCGCCCCCCGACATGGGCAAAATAGCAAGGATAAAGACCAGAATTCCCATGCCCCCGATCCAATGGGTGAAGCTTCGCCAGAATAGCATACAGTAGGATAATGCCTCCACATCACTCAGTATGCTTGAGCCGGTGGTGGTAAGGCCGGAAATCACTTCAAACAATGCATCAATGTAGCTGGGAATTTCCCCGCTGATATAAAATGGCATGGCACCCATAATACTCAGGACGATCCAACCCAGTGCCACACTGATAAAGCCTTCCTTTGCAAAAAATACATGGCTTTTGGGCTTGCGTATAATCAAGGGGAGACCGATGATCAAACAGGGGATCATGGTGGCCAGAAAAGCAAAGCCGCTTTCCTCCTGATATACCAGAGAGACAATATACGGCAGCACCATGAGGGCGGCTTCCAGAGTAAGAATCCAGCCGATAACATGTAATATGATTGATTTATTCACAGCGGCCTCCTATTCGAAAATCTCGCTCAGGTCATCCAAAGCAAATGAGGTGGTTACTATGATTACGGTATCTCCTAATTGAATTGTATCCTGGCCATTGGGTATGATGATTTTACCCTTGCGGTTAATGCAGCCGACAAGCGTGTTATCCCTTGTTTTCAGCTGTGCCAGTGGAAGTCCGATATAAGAAGCATTGTTCTTAACACGGAATTCCATGGCCTCAACCTTGTTGCCCACCAGCTTATAGAGGGTTTCCACATTGCTGCCCAGGGAGTTTTGCTTTGCACGGACATACTGGATGATGCGGTCAGCGGTTATTAGCTTTGGGTTTAGAACCACTCCAAGATTCATCTCTTGGATAATATCATCAAAGGTAAGCCGTGTGATTTTTGTAAATACCTTCCCTTTGCATCTTTTCTGTGCATAGAGGGACAGGAGGATGTTCTCCTCGTCCAGATTCGTTAAGGAGGCAAAAGCATCCGTCGTATCAAGGCCCTCCTCGACTAAGACATTATGGTCGGAGCCGTTTGCCTGAATGATCAGGCTGTCAGGCAGCTGGGCGCTGAGTTCTTCGCAGCGCTCACGGTTTTGCTCAAGGATTTTGACTTTGACATCGGTTCCTTCAAAGCGCTTGCCGATATAGCTGGCGATCATACCACCGCCTACAATCATAATATCCTTGATATGGGACGGAGGGAGACCGATTTTGTAAAAGAATTCGGAAGCATTCTTTTGCAGTGCGATAACAGAAATCTTATCCAGGGATTGGAGTACAAAATCCCCGGAAGGAATATAGACCTCCTCTCCCCGTTCCACCGCACATACCAGAACCTTACAGTGTGTCTTTGCAGATATATTATGTATTTGCATATGATTTAAAATGGAATTTTCGGGAATCTGGCATTTTAACAATTCAACCTTTCCCTTTGCAAAGGTTTCTATTTTGATCGCTGAGGGCAGACGGATTAAGCGGGACAATTCCATCGCAGATTCCAGCTCAGGATTAATGGTCATGGAAATTCCAAGCTCTTCCTTGATAAAATCGATCTCCTCATTATACTGAGGGTTGCGGATGCGTGCGATGGTATGGCACTTGCTGGCTTTTTTCGCGATCAGGCAGCAAAGCATGTTTAATTCGTCTGAACTTGTTACGGAAATCAGAATATCGGTTTCTTCAATACCGGCTTCTAATAGTACGTGATAGCTGGCACCGTTGCCGACGATTCCCATCACATCGAGAGTGTCAATAACCTTATGGATTGCGGCTGATTTGTTATCAATGACAATAATGTCATGTCCCTCACGATCAAGCTGTTCTGCCAGGGCAGTTCCTACCTTGCCGCAGCCTATAATAATAATTTTCATGGTGCTTATAATACTCCTTTGCATTATATGATGGCATGTATGCAGGCGAATGGATAACGCCCGCGGTCAGAAGAAAAAGAGCAGATTCTGATAACTACATTATAGCATAGAATTTTTAAAATACTACCGGGTTCTTGTCCTATAAAAAAACAACACCCGCTGATCCGTCATTACGGAACGGCAGGTGTTGTTTTTGGTCTTATTTAGGCTCCTCCGGGACCACTGCGCGCCGGACGGTTATCCGGTTTGTTGGTATGGTTGTCCTTCATGGAGCTGCCGGACTGGCTGGAGCTGCTGGTTCTGTTCTTGCTGGAACTGCTGGTGCGGTCCTTGCCGGAATTAGAAGTGTTATTATTGGCCATAGCTGTCTCCTTTCTAAATTTTACCTATATTATTGCTTGAAAGGAGGATATTATACAGTTGTGATAAAATAATGTTCCGGACTGCAATCCGGTAAAATACCGTATAACTATTTAGCCAAGGTAATGCTTCCCATAGTCAGGGATCTCAGTGCGGTCTGATTTACCTTATATTCATGCTTTTCAAGGATACCCTGGTATACCTCGTTAAAGCCTTCGTTTTCAGCGGAGGTTATAGCATCCTTCACCGCTTTGTCATAGCTTACGGAGGAATTGTTGTTGATCATCCGTACAATGTAGTATCCGCTGTCTGATTCGTATACCTCACTATTCGCACCGTTTTCCATCGCCATGATCCTTGCTTCTAATTCATCCTCAAAATCAGTATCCGATTCGATAAAATTGCTTTTTTGATAGGAGACTGCTTTCTCTTCCTCAGGAAGCAGGGTGGACCAATCCTCGGCGGTCTTTGCCTTCTCA
>JAEZFH010000094.1 GCA_023437885.1 Bacillota bacterium
CAAATTTCGACTTCTTTGGTGTCTTCTTCCTTGGGCAATTCCCGATCGCCAATTGCATCCCCCATGACATAGGTACCTTTTCCGGGAACCCTTCGAACCATCCCGTCATCAGCAAGAATATCCATCGCTTTCTTCACGGTTATCGTACTGACTTCATATTCGTTACAAAACTCTTCCTCAGACGGAAGCTTACTTTCCTTGGGAAAAGTCCCGTCCAATATCCTTTCTTTTATCCCCTCATAAACCTGTTTATATAAAAACTCGTTTCTCAATCCAGCACCCCCATACTTCATTTTATTGACACAAGAACAACCATCTGAATGAATTGCAAAATAATATTTAATAGAATAATAATATAATCAATAAAATTAATCAATCACTCTGTTAATCAATAATCATATTTCTTTTCTCCCCTTTTCCTTCTTCGGTATATGTAAAACTCACTGAGTACATTTCGAGATTTGGAAGGAATATATTCCATACGGCTTCACACAAAACTCCAGCTTCTCACTGCAGCCTTCTCCTGACACTGTATTTTTTATATCAATTGGCGTAATATTACAGCCCTTTACACATATCCTTCTCAAAGCCTCTTTACCTGCAAGCTCTTTAAATCTTAATATCAGACCTTCGTTTTTGTATCTCATATTAATCAATTGCATATATTCCGGGAACCGAACAAGATCTTTCTCTAATATATTACCGGTGAGTTCAACCCCCTCCGTTAATACAGCCGCACGTTCCATAACCGCCTCCTCTTGTGCTTTTTCGACCCCAAAGAGCACATAACGATAGCTGAGATTACCGCCAATCCATTGAGGAAAATTCGTCCCCCACATATTATTAAATAAATTAAAGCAAGCAACGGAATCCTTCGGCTTACTATATTCCTTCTTATAATCAAGAACCCCTGTGTCTCCCAAAGAAACCAACGGTGTATCTTTGGCGATAATGCATAATCCATTTTGCTCGCTCAGCATAGTGATATGATTTTCCAAGCAGTAGAATATGTGATTTGCGCCTTCCTGAATATCCGTCGACGGATCTATGGCAGCATTCGATTTATTGATTCTATACCCTGCATCCTCCTGTGCAAAGGGGAATAAAAATGTGCCGGCTTCTACATAAGGTGTCTCCCTTTTATTGTCTAAATGCAGGCTTACAAACAATTCCTCACCTGCCGGAGGCAGTGTCACTTCAAGTCTTATCCGCTCTGCATCGCCATATTTTTCGGCACTTTCTTCTGTTTGATAATAGAAAGTAACCGTGTCCTTATTAACGGAATACGACTGATATATCGGATAGTAAGTTTTATGTTCACATTCCGGATAGCTCTCTCTGCCAAAATCCTTAATTCCCCAATCCGAAAAACGGTAGGCATATTTTTTCAAAAATGTAGTAATATCTTCAGCACTATATCGATCATACCGATACGAAAAAACCGCCTTCTCATTCTTCTTGCTCAATAATACTGCAGTTAATTTCTTATCATATAATTCAAATATGTCACCGGTACGTTCAGAGAAACGCAGCAAATATCTATGGTTTTCAACCGTTACAACAGAATTTTCACTTTTTATTGTTAAGTTTTCTATTTGCTGTGAAGCCTCTGTAAATTGAAGCAAAACCGTGACCAAGGGGGGTATCTCTTCTACATAGCATGCCCACTCATCATATATCTTTGTCATCGGCAGACGCTTTCCCTTTATTGCTAATCCACAGTCCGAAAACTTCCTTTTCTCAGCAGGTGCTTTTGCCTTCCACTTCATTCCGGCTAATTCTTTTAATGATACCCAACCGGTATAAGCAGTATTATTCGGATTAAATACAGAGATATTATCACTCTCACCATCTTCCAGCAATAACTTTAATTCACTCATAACAGAGCTGCTTTGAGCTGCCCTGTCTTTCTGCTCTTGCCAGGAAGCCTCCATAAATCTATAATTATTCTGTTTTTTGGCCTTTATAAAATCAATTTTTCGATATACCCGATTCGGACCGAGCCATGTCTTCACATCTGCGCCCCAGGTATGCTCTTCAAACAGATTCACTGCTTCATAATAGCAGTTCTGCTTCTTCTCTATTTCTTCTGAGTTTTTTTGGGATCCCTCTATTATTTGCTTCGCATAGATCGCTTGCAATCGTTTGCTTCTTTCTCGTTCTTCCCGGATAACACCAACTTCCAGCGGATACGCACCAACACCATGAATCCATGAGTCAGCAAGATCTTTAGTAATCATTGGTATATTACTTAGATCACTTTTCGATAGTTCCCGATAAAAATCATCCATTGTCCCGCATACCACTTCAGCATCCGGATATTTATCAAGTATTGTTTTTACCATCTTATCAATTACTTCAGCAGATTGCGGACCCGAATTATCATGAGTATGCATGAGCGCCATCCATACCGGATATTCCCATTCCTCCGGCGGGAGCAGCGACGTACCATATCCGCCTTTGCTATACATTGTAAGAACTGATTCGCCGCCGGGAGCCTGCCATTGAAATAGAAAAGGCACGTTCGGCGGAGAGGAAAATTCATTACAGCCAAGATGCAGGAAACGAACGCCTGCACCGCTTAATATAGCCGGCAGCATAATTCCATGCCCTGGGACATCTGTCATTTTCGCCGAGATTGGATCCGGTTTATTGTAGGCACGCGAAAGCTCATGACCATATCGTAAGCCTTCTATCACATTCTCTGCACTGCAAAAATCCGTATGCGATGTAAATGGCAATGCATGCCATACAATTTGTCCATTATTAATTAATGAATCCAATTCTTTCTTCAAATCGCTACTGCATCGCTCAATCATTATTTTAAGCGGCCAGGAAGGCATGGTCCATACATACTTTTGCTTTTCCATATGTTGTGTAGCTTTGCAAGTGATAATTACATCCTTTAACATAGAATTCGCATATTCATCAATAACTTTTGATGATAAATTAGTAAACCCAATATCAAAATGTGTTTTAAATACAAGTATAAATTTTCTGACCATAAATACCCCTCTTTTGCCCTATATTAGTTTCCTGGAATCTTATTAATATTTTCTTTTGTAATGTTGAGTAATGAGAAACGTTATATAATTGAGACATTATATTAAATATATGTTACTAATATATGTTATCATACTTAGAATTGTCTGTAAACCGTTTTTTAAATATGATACTCCCTCCTTAGTATAACGTCTTGTAGCATATATTCCAGGGAATGAGTCCCTTTTTCACCATGTTTATACTTTTTATTTATAATCAATTATCTTCCATATCATCTTATTACTATATTTTGTTGACAGAATTTGAATACAACTAGCATTTATAAAATATATTGAATATACTTCATCTCAAATAACAAAGTGCGTAATCAATAAGCTAACCGTGGTGAAATCACCGGATCTTGGCTTGTGCCTAGTTCTCCAATATCCAGTATTTCCTATTTATTATCTCCGCTTTTAGAACTGGCCGGCGTGGTCCTGCTTCGCAGGACACACTCCTGTGAAATAAAAAGGTTCTCCATCAAAAAGACGAAGAACCACAAAATCCATTATATCATTGTCCGAATTCCTCCAGCATTTCTCCGCTCCATTGCGCATAAAGCTGTGCCTGCCTCAGACCCAGATCAATCACCTTAAGTATCTGCCGATGATTATGATGCAGGTCTACAAATATAGATTATTTTACAACTTCATAGTGAAGTTCCACAAACTGGTTAAATCGATTAATACTATTCAGTCTTAACAGAGTTTGGAAATCATTTTGCCTGAATAAGGGAATACCACTTCCCAATAAAACCGGAGCAATAGTAACTATTATTTCATCTACTAATTTTTCTTTGATAAAATCAGAAAGTAATTCACCGCCTCCTATAATCCAAATATTTTTTCCGCTTTTGCTTTTTAGTTCCTTCGAGAATAAAACGATATCTTTATTGACAAAGGATACGTACTCGGTATCTTCTTTTGGTGTTCTGGAAAAAACATAGCATTCCTTATCTTTGTATGGAAAAACATCTACATTTGCCATAAGCCAATCATAAGTGGTTCTCCCCATTATAAACGTATCGACGGTACTATAAAATTCTGTATATCCGTTATCGCCTTCACCTTCAACATTAAAGAGCCAGTTTAAGTTATGATCTTTTGTTGCGATGTACCCATCTAAAGTTGAAGCAATAAACAATACTAACTTACGTTGTTCCATTCTCTTACTCCTTTTCGAATTGTTGTGTTTATATACAGTATACCACGAATTGTTGACATCTATATGTCAAGGATTTATAATATAAAAAATAACTTTAAGGGAGGATGCTATGAAAGTTGACCGCCTAATATCCATCATTATGTTACTGCTGCAGCGAAAAACGTTAACCGCACCCGAACTTGCAAAGATTTTTGAAGTTTCTACCCGAACTATTTATCGTGACATTGAGGTGATTAACCAAGCCGGAATTCCTATCACTACTTATCCGGGGCCGACAGGGGGTATTCGGATTATGGAACAATATCGTGTGGATAAGCGTTTGTTCACAATATCTGATCTTACCTCATTACTAATCGGACTAGGGGGATTCCAAAGTGTTTTATCGGATAGCGCAGTCAAAAATACAATAGCAAAAATCAAGGGAATGGTTCCGCAGGAACAGATAGACGAAATTGAGCAAAAAGCCAATCAAATTGTTCTTGATATGACGCCTTGGGTAAATGACAGTCGACAAAGCAGCTATTTTTCAATATTTAAGAAAGCAATTTCCGAAAGGCAGCTACTTATTTTGGAATACAGAAATTCAAGAGGCATTTTAAGCACAAGAGAGATAGAGCCGTATCGCTTGCTCAGTAAAAATAAGGTTTGGTACTTACAAGGGTATTGCTTATTGCGAAATGAACTACGTACATTTCGTTTTTATAGAATAGAAAAAGTTACCGAAACATATAAAACGTTTGAACCACGACAAATAGACTTTTCTGAATTTAATGAAAACTTTTATGCGTCAGCACCAAAAGTTGAAATTACAATTCGCTTTCATGAAGCCTACAAGACAGATATCGTTGGTTATTGCGGTGACGGCGTAATTGAAGCATTTGAGGATGGCTATTACACAGCAAAAATTATCACAATGGATAATGAAGATGGCTACAAAACCGTTTTCCAGTTTGGTGATAAATGTGAGTGCCTTGCACCGAAACGGGTACGGGATTATTTGGCGAATTTGTCTGCTAGTATTGCAAAGCTTTACAATGAATAATTCAATCCCTCCAGACTTTCGCCGGATCATTCCACCATCTCATAGAATCGGCGCAGACGCTTCTCCGGGAAAGACCTGTACCGAAGTCTGTTTATTTAGGGCAGGATTCAGGGAGAATCCCACCCCAACCATTGACATAGAGCTCCTATGTACTGGCTGCTATCTGATACCTCCTCAGCAGCTTCTCTGCTTCTTCCCTGCTGTCAGGGTAGACCTTCATCGTCTGCTGGATGGCCGCCAGAGCCTCCTCTTTCTGCCTGTCATTCGTCTCAATGCGTTCCCTCAGCTTCTGCCTGCGGACATTAAGTCGGTGTCGAACCTCCACCATCTCCTTGGGATCGAGGATCGCTGTCGGCTGATAGATCCAGATTTCAGAATCCACCACCCCGAAACTCTTAAGCTCATGAACCAGCTCATTATGAAAGAACTCCAGCAATTCCGTATTGCTCTGGTATCTTCTTGCTTCATCCTTCATCCGCACATATTCTTCCCAGGCAGCCTTAAGCTGGGCATAATTCTCAACCATATATTTGTTATAGGTATAATCCAGATAATTTAGATTATTCACAGACTTGATTTTTACCTTATTCATCAGCATAATCTGTG
>JAEZFH010000193.1 GCA_023437885.1 Bacillota bacterium
GATCTGGGCTGCAGTTACCGAAGATGGATAAGGCGTCTGTCTGCCCGGTATGCTGATTGCATCGTTACTCTGACCGACACGGACAAGCGTTTCTATCAGGAGAATCTAAAAATCCATAACGAAATAAGAGCAATCCATAATCCCATGGGTTATATCGATGGAGCCCCGATAGCTACCCGCATGCACGGCAGTAAATTTAAAATACTCAGTGTCGGAAACCTGATTCCGCAAAAAGGCTTTGACTATATTCCGGAGATCGGATTGATCCTCTCAAAAAAATACCCGTATATCGAATGGGAATGGCAGGTTGCCGGTGAAGGACCCGAAAGGCTTTCTCTTCAATCTAAAATTAATATTCTCGGGCTGGAAAACAGGATTTTTCTTAAGGGACTCATACAGGATATGGCCGGACCGTATTCGGAAGCGGACATCTTCGTACTGACTTCACGTTTTGAAGGACTCCCCATGGTTTTATTGGAAGCCAAAATGTTCCATCTTCCGATTATAAGCTTTGATATCCATACCGGTCCGCGAGAACTCATAGAACATGAAAGGAATGGTTATCTGCTGTCTCCTCCCACAGGAGACGGCTTGAAGGAGCTTGCTGCCATGGCCGATCATATCGCATTGCTGTGCACGGACAGGGCTTTATATCATCAATTCGCAGAGCACAGCCTGGATCATATGGAGACTTTCCAAGCGGATTATGTAACGGACTGCTGGAATAATTTATTGTTGCACTTGGCAGATCCACCATCTTAAATATAAGGAGATCATATTGCCGAAGCCGTGGTGGAGGCAGTCAGCCATCCAACTGGCATTCCGATGATATGATCTCTTTGCATTCTTCGGTTAAGAACTCCATGGCACAGGGTTTTATCTAAAGTATTTGGCATGTCCTCTTCCTTTGCTTCTGGAATGGGTTTTTTTTAAGACCGACCAAAGTGAAGTTCTCCTAAGCTTCCTGTTATTATATAAAAATCTTCCTAAGGTTAAAATCCATAAAATAGGCCAAAGCAAGATATCGTTCTTATACCTGGGATAATTTAGCTTCATCTGGTGGTGGAATTCTCTGAAATAGTCAGTTGGAGCGGTTCCGCGAAGAATTACCATCCTGCTGCGGTCCGATTTTCCGAACTCCTCTGCTTCCAGTATCTCCAGAAGCAGTTCCACCACATCCTCCTCAGCCGCTGCTTCCGCCCGCAAAAACTTCACTCTTGCTTCATCCAGACCGAGTAAAGAGATGCATAATTCCGTTACACACCGGCAAAAATACTGCAATTCACTATCCCTGACCAGCTGTAAAAACTTCTTCTGAACCTCTTCCCCGCATTCTCTATTCCAAAAAACAACCCAGTCACATAGAAGCTTTAGGCCAAACCCCGATCCCAGAAAATGCTGCAGCATATGGATCAGCAGATAGTATGCATGATATGCAGCCTCCGGGACCCATAGGGTGCTCCCCAGGATATCCTTCTCTTCCCTATGGCTAAGGTACTCGGCAGAAAGTTCCTTAAGGTAGCGGTTTATTTTAGAATTATCAAAGGGTTCCGCCAGCATTGTATGAAGCTCAATTTCAATTCCTTCCGTTGTTTCAAAGACAATATGGTGATTGGCATGCTGTTCTTCTTTTACTCTGTATCCCTGTTTTTTCAGCATGGCACAGGCTATGGACAGCTCTACTCTTTTTGGAATCAAAAGATCAATATCCCCGGATTTGCGAAGCTCGGGATAAGGGTACAGCTCAGCCGTAGCCGCTCCCTTCAGGACAAGCACCGAGACAGAAGCCCGTTCCAGCATTTTGGTTATATAATTCGTCAGATACAGCAGCTTATAGTTCTGCAAAACTGTTTTGCGACTCAGGCTCTGGACATGTTCAAACAACTCGACAGGGAATGCCGGTTCACGTTTCAGCGTCTCATAAAGCAGCGGCAATACGGCATGCTTTTTCGCCAGCTTAAGAATTTTGCCCCACTGCTCATAAGACAGCCCTGACAGCTCTTTATCACGTTCTGCGGCTTCCTGCTTCAATGCCTGCCTCAGAAGACGGAGTAAAACAAACTGCTCATCTGATATTTTATTTCTCATAACAGCTCTCATGGTTCAATGCCTCCCCCTGTTTTTCCATTTATATAAAAACCCCCGCCCTTTTTCAATAATAATTCCAAATTCAACGGATCTGAAATGCAGGGCTGCAAGAAGCAAATTAGGAACAAGAACGCATACCGCCATTCTGCTCAGAAGAACCGTAACTAAGCTTCCTGTGATAGATTGACACAGGTAATCGGTCAGATACCAAATAACTCCTATCGAAAAGCTATACCATAGATATTTTATTAAAAACGGATAAAACGAAAGCTTTAAATAGAATTTATAAAGGACAAAGGGCTCCAGCCACGCAGAGGTCAGAAGGAGGCTGGCTAAGGCTCCCGCAAAAACTCCGATTGTATGGTATTGTCTGACCAGCAAAATAGAGATGATCAGGTTTAAAGCCGCGCATAGGAGGGATATATATTTGTCATATCGGAATAATCCAAGAGAATCACGGAAAATCAAAGTTGCATCCTTCATTCCCGTAATAAAAAATAAAATGCATAGTATCAAGACAATCTCTCTGGAAAACAAATAGCTTTTGCCAAAGCTGATTAGGATAAAGGGTTCCAGCAGCTCATAAAGGCAGATTGCTCCCAGGCCGTACATCCAGTGTGAAATAAAGAATGCCGTCTCATAGACCTTTTTAACCTTTCCCACATTCCTGGTAACAGCAAGGTTTCCTATACTGGCCGTAATCCCTTTAAACATTTGGCTGAGCATCTGGTTAACTGACTGTATAATCAAATAATAATTCGAGTAAATTCCGGAACTGATTATCCCAACAAAGGAAGATAAGATAAGATTATTTGTGTAAATCACCGCTATATTACCGATCTTATGCAGAAACATAGCTTGAATATTTTTAGCAATTTCTTTCCTTTTTATTCGTTCCAAGGGCTTTACATCCTTTTCCTTGACATAGGGATAGAGTCGATTCGCTTTCCTGGATATGCAAATATTGCCGCCAACCGTACCCAAGAGAAAGACCAACAGAAAAAGAATAAAGTTTTTCGTGGTAAGCAGTATAATAA
>JAEZFH010000196.1 GCA_023437885.1 Bacillota bacterium
ATTATGAGCCGTACGGCGTATATCCCGGAAAGACAGCGTCTTTTGATGCCTTAGGCGAGGGAGCACAGATTGCGGTTCCCAATGATGCCACCAATGAAGCAAGAGCACTTCTGCTGCTGGAGGCACAGGGCCTGATCAAGCTGAACGATGGAGCCGGTTTAAATGCGACAAAGAATGACATCGCTGATAACCCGAAAAAGCTTGAAATTGTAGAAATTGAAGCGGCTCAGCTCGCCCGTTCCCTGCAGGATGTCGACATGGCAGTGATCAACGGCAATTATGCCATCGAAGCAGGGTTGAACGTGGCAGAGGATGCGATTGCCTTTGAAGATAAGGATTCGATTGCTGCAGAGACCTACGGTAATATCATTGCAGTCCGTAAGGGAGATGAGAACAGAGCGGATATTAAAGCTCTGGTAGAAGCGCTAAAGAGCGATGAGGTAAAGAAGTTTATCAATGATACTTATGAGGGAGCAGTTGTTCCCAAGTTCTAGTCTGAAAGGCTATAATCCCGGTATTTATCCTGGGATTATAGCCTTTTGTATGTATTTTTTGTACAAATCGCATTATTGGTAATGATTATCTGGACGCAATCCTATGCAAACTGTTGCAGGATAACCGGTTCCATGCTACTATATATAGTAAAGGGGAACACAAAGCATACGCCTGTCTGCTGAAAGGTTCCAGGACTGAAAGACAACAATTGTGTAACAGACGGGGGAACCACTGGTATGAAGAAGCTTTTGACCTATAAGAGAAGCTATTTATTGGCTTTGATGCCGATTTCTTTGTTCTTAATTCTGCTTGCCAGAAAAAGCGATTTCTTTGCTGAGCAGATCTTTGCAAAACATATCTATAAGTGGATTTCCCAGATAATCTCAACTGTTACGGGGATATTTCCCTTTTCTCTGGCGGAGCTAATAGTTATCCTGCTGCCGGTTGCTGTAATCCTAATCCTGCTACGGTTTATCCTAAGGATGATTTTAGATAAAAGCCGGCGGGGAGAAATATTGATTAAGGGAATCCTCAATTTTCTGTGTGCTCTCAGTGTGGTTCTTTTTGCCTTCGTTGTCCTGGGAGGTCTGAATTATTACCGGTACTCCTTCAGTACCTATTCCAATCTGGAGATCACGGAATCCTCGGTGGATGAACTATATGCCCTTACCGAAAGCCTGATGCTGGATGCCAATGAGTTACGGGCTCAGAGTACAGGGGAGGATGAGGACGGTGTATTTCGATTAACCATGAACCACCGGGAGCTTGGTATAGAGGCGGAGAAAGCTTTTGAACTGCTGGCAGAGGATTATCCTATTCTGAGTGGGAGATATGGAGCACCGAAGCCGATTCTCCTGTCGAAGCTGATGTCGATGACGGAGATTACCGGTATTTTCTTCCCCTTTACCATGGAGGCGAATGTGAATGTGGATGTGCCGGACTATTCCATCCCGGTTACGATGCTGCATGAGCTGGCCCATCTGAGGGGTTTTATGAGAGAGGATGAAGCGAACTATATTGCTTATCTGGCAGGAATGGAGTCAGACCAGGCGGAGCTTAGGTACAGCGCTACCATGCTGGCCTTAATTATCTCAGGAAATGCACTGTACGACCAGAGGCCGGAGCTTTATTTTGAAATATGCGGTCAGTACAGCGAAGGGGTTGTGAAGGACCTCAGGGCAAATTCCCTGTATTGGCAGCAGTATGAAGATACGGTAGTAAGCACGGTATCAAACAGGATTAACGATACCTACCTGAAGGCAAATGCTCAGTCGGATGGAGTGCAAAGCTACGGCCGGATGCTGGACCTGCTGCTTGCCAGGTACCGCGAGGAGCAGCAGACCTCCATGGCGGCGGCAGAAGAGTAAGGGAATTGAATTAAGCAGAGAAGCTCTGATTCAGCAAAGCTCTAATTTATATAAAATTTGCGAAAGCAGGAGAGTCAGCCCCTGGAGAAATTCAGGGGTTGATTTTTTAATAGTATGTGTTATACTTATTAAGTAATTATTAACAGAATTTAATGATTATCCCAAAAATGTAACATTTAAGGAGATTATCCATGAAGTCAACAAGAAAACTTCTGACGGCAATCATAGCAGCATTGCTGTTTACAGTTAGCTTCAGTGCCACAGCATATGCATCCGAAGTGAACACTGCTACAGCAGCACAGACCGTAACCGGGGCTTCCGAAGATACATTGAGTACGGATAACAGCTTGGATGGACAGGCTGCAGGCACTTCATTACAGAATGCTGTAACGGCTGGACATACAGAGGACGAGATGGACCTTCTCCTGCAGGAGGGGTATTATCTGGACGAGCAGGGAGAGATACGCTATGAAGCTCCCAGTGTTGAAGAGAATATGGAAGAGACCGTGGAAGAAGAGTCTGCGGAAGAAGTGATAAAAGAAGAGATTTCGGAGACAGAAGAAGAGAAGTCTCCCGCAGCAGTAAAGCCCTCCTATTCCGAAAGTGATCTGCGTTTACTGGCCTGCCTGGTATATTCAGAAGCAGGCAATCAGAATTATAACGGAATGCTGGCGGTTGCCAATGTGGTATTGAACAGAATGAAAAGCGATGCCTACTGGCATGTGAATACAATCAAGGAAGTGATCTATGATCATAAATGGTCTGTTCAGTTTGCGGTAACGATTAAGGGCAAGTCGGGTGTGAGTGTGATGGACAAGGCATTAAAGCTTTATGATACGGGTAAATTCACCGGCTCCAATCCGGAAGCCCAGAAGAAGGCAATGAATAAGGCGATTAAGGCAGCAAAGGCAGCATTGACCGGAACCAATAATATTGGAGATTATCTGTGCTTCCAGAATAAGAGAAGCAAAAGCAGCATTAAGAAAAAGTATTCTGATTATAAGATTGTGGATGATCATATTTTTTACCGAACCAAATAAATACATAAGTATGAACGTTAAGAGAGTGGTCTGGGCAGAATGCATGAGGACCCTCTTTTTTTGAGATTTTATACTTTTAACTTAAGATTAATTGTGGTATCATATAACATATCTGTATATATATAAGGAAATTGGACAAATAATGACAGTGGACATTATTATTAACCGGGAGGTTTTTCATGGAAAATAAGGACAGAATAGAAGGTATGGAGCCAGAGGTTACTGAGAAAGAAATGGTCTCCAAAAATTTTATTGAATTGATTATTGATAAAGATCTGGAAGAGGGTAAGGTAAAGAAGATTGTAACCAGATTCCCTCCGGAGCCCAACGGCTATCTCCATATTGGACATGCCAAATCCATTCTTTTGAATTATGGCTTGGCAAAAAAGTATGGCGGGAAGTTCAATCTTCGATTTGATGATACCAATCCGACCAAGGAGAAAACAGAATTTGTCGATTCCATAATAGAGGATGTAAAGTGGGTAGGTGGTGATTTTGAAGACCGCCTGTTTTTTGCATCCGACTATTTTAACCAGATGTATGAGGCGGCTGTTAAACTGATTAAGAAGGGAAAGGCTTTCGTATGTGATCTTACTGCAGAGCAGATCAGGGAATACCGCGGAACCTTGACCGAGCCCGGGAAGAACAGTCCGTACCGTGATCGCAGCATAGAAGAGAATCTCCAGCTATTCGAGGATATGAAGGAAGGCAGATTGCCGGACGGCTCCAAGGTTCTTCGTGCCAAAATCGATATGGCATCTCCGAATATCAATATGAGAGACCCGGTCATCTATCGCGTGGCTAAGGTTCCCCATCACAATACCGGTGATCAATGGTGCATCTATCCGATGTATGATTTCGCTCATCCCATTGAGGATGCAATTGAGGGAGTAACCCATTCCATCTGTACCTTGGAATTTGAGGATCACCGTCCTCTCTATGACTGGGTAGTAAATGAGCTGGAATATGAGTGCCCGCCGAAGCAGATCGAATTTGCCAAGATGTATCTTACGAATGTAATCACCGGCAAGCGCTATATCAAGAAGCTGGTTGAGGAAGGGATTGTTGACGGCTGGGATGATCCCAGGCTGGTATCCATCAGTGCCTTGAGAAGAAGAGGCTTCACACCGGAATCCATCCAGATGTTCATGGAGCTGTGCGGTGTATCCAAAAGTCACAGCTCGGTTGATTATGCCATGCTGGAATACTGCATCCGCGAGGATCTGAAGCTGAAGAGACCGAGAATTATGGCAGTGCTTGATCCGGTCAAATTAATTATTACAAACTATCCGGAGGGACAGGTTGAATATCTGGAAGCACCCAATAACCAGGAGAATGAAGCGATGGGTGTCAGACAGATCCCTTTCGGCCGGGAGTTATATATCGAGAGGGACGACTTTATGATAGAGCCTCCCAAAAAATATTTCCGCCTCTTCCCCGGCAATGAGGTGCGCTTGATGAATGCCTACTTTGTAACCTGTCAGGATTATGTTACGGATGAGAATGGCAGGGTGACCGAGGTTCATTGCACCTACGACCCGGAGACCAGAAGCGGCTCCGGCTTTACCGGAAGAAAGGTGAAGGGAACCATTCACTGGGTTGCGGCAGAAACTGCAGTTAAGGCGGAGGTTCGTCTCTATGAGAATATTGTCGATGAAGAAAAGGGTGTATATAATGAGGATGGAAGCCTCAATTTGAACCCGAATTCTCTCAGTATATTGAAGGAATGCTTTATTGAGCCCGGTATTGCAGGTGCAAAGGCTCCGGAGAGCTTCCAGTTCTTAAGACAGGGCTTTTTCTGCCTGGACAATAAAGATTCAGCGCCCGAGGCACTGGTATTTAACAGAATTGTATCGCTTAAGAGTTCATACAAACCGGAATAATCAACAGAACGTAAGAGAAAGGGGATAAAGCGTTGGCAAATTTATTTTCAGGATTAGAGGCTTTTGGTCTGAATAATCTATCGGGAATGGATATTTATGACGAAAAGGAAAAGGAGACAACAGGGAAACCCGCAGAGGACGAGAAGCCATCATTTTCAGAAGAAGATGCCATATTTGATAAGTCCTTTACCTGCCCTGTATGTGACAAGGATTTTAAGTCCAAGATGGTGAAGTCGGGAAAGGTGAAGCTATCAAGTTTGGATTCTGATTTAAGACCCGTATATCAATATATGGATCCCCTCAAATATGATGCAATTATATGTCCTCATTGCGGCTTTGCAGCATTGAACCGCTTCTTTAAGTATGTTACCAATTCGCAGGCGGTTTTAATAAAGAACAATATCTCCTCCAATTTTAGAGGAATTAAGGATGCGGAGACCATATTTACTTATGAAGATGCCCTGATACGCCATAAGCTGGCTCTGGTGAATTCCATTGTGAAGAAGGCTAAGACCTCGGAGCGTGCCTATACCTGTCTTAAGACGGCATGGATACTCAGAGGAAAAGCTGAGGCATTATCCAAAAATACACCGGATTATCAGAAGCAGTTGGAGGATATGGAAAAGGAAGAGCTGGATTTTATCAATAAGGCTTATATTGGATTTGAAGAAGCCTTCAGCAAAGAGAATTTCCCCATGTGCGGCATGGATGAAATCACCATGACTCTGCTTATGGCGGAATTAGCCAGAAAGACCGGCAAATACGATGAATCCGGACGATGGGTATCCAAGGTTCTGACCTCCAGGGATGCCAATGAGCGTATTAAGCAAAAGGCAAGGGATATTAAGGAACTGTTAAAGGACAGCAAATCTATTTAAAGGCGGGATAAGGCATTGAAAGAAAAACTCTATACCATACCGGTGAACGAGGCTTTTAATTCGGATACGGAGTGTCCGCTTTGCTCCATGCACAAAAGCCTGGAGACCAATGCTATAGAATTCACCATGGGTCCCAGTTATATGGAGGATGATATTCGGGAGGCTACTTCACGCTTGGGCTTTTGTGAAAAGCATCTGGAGCTGTTGTATAAGAATCAGAACCGGCTTGGCCTTGCGCTTATTCTGAAGACCCACATGGATAAGATCGTTGCCGAGATAGAGAAGCTTTCCGATTCGGGAACAAAACCGGCAGGGGCCTCCCTGTTTCGCAGGAAGAGTGAGACATCCGGAGTGGTTCATTATTTGGATGAGCTGGAGCAAAGCTGTTTTGTGTGTGAGAAGATAAACAATACCTTTGACCGCTATGTGGCTACCATCTTCCATCTCTACCATACGGAAGATGCATTCCGCAGCAGGTTCAGGGAATCAAAGGGGTTTTGCACCGGGCATTATAAGGTGTTGTATGGTGCAGCACCGAGATACCTGAGCGGGGAGGAGCTGAACCAATTCTTACAGTTGTTGAACCAGCTCTATCTTGAGAATATGAATCGGGTTCGGGACGATGTGGAATGGTTTATCAATAAATTCGATTACCGATATGCCGATGAGCCCTGGAAAAATGCAAAAGATGCCCTGCCCAGATCGATGCAAAAGACGAATGGGATCGTATCGCCTTAATGCAGGCGGGATCATGTTATCAGATATTTCGGCGCACATAGATGTGTATGCACATTTATGAGCTTACGGAGGAGTGCGATGAATGCGCAGTGTAACTGGTATATAATCCCTATTTGTGAATATACTAAGTAATATGATGATGAGAAGCGTTTCAGGGGCTGTTGTAGAATATATCAGATATTCTCCTACAACACCCCCTTTTCATACGGCTTCAGGCCACTTTTGGACCTGCTTTGGCAGAAAAATTACGCAGGAAAGCCAGAAAAAATAGAAAAAATGAGATAGAGAGAGTAAAATCAAGTATAATTGAGAAATTATTAAATTTGCTGCGGTATTTTAATGGAAAGGAAGTTGCATATTAAAGGCAAATTTACTAATATATTAATCAGGTTAGCACTCAACAACACAGAGTGCTAATAATCTCTAAGTAAAGTAATACATTAGAATTACTCGAATTAATTATTGAAGGAGGAATTATCAAATGAAACTTGTACCATTAGGAGATAAGGTAGTATTAAAGCAGCTGGTTGCGGAAGAGACCACAAAGTCCGGTATTGTATTACCCGGTCAGGCGAAGGAAAAGCCCCAGCAGGCTCAGGTTATCGCTGTAGGTCCCGGCGGAGTGGTAGACGGGAAAGAAGTAACGATGCAGGTTAAGGTGGGCGATAAGGTTATTTATTCAAAATATGCCGGAACTGAAGTTAAGCTTGAGGACGAGGAGTTCATCGTTGTTAAGCAGAACGATATCGTTGCAATCGTAGAAGACTAAGAAAAGGAGAGTATTACCATGGCAAAGGAAATTAAATACGGCGCGGAAGCCAGAGCAGCCCTTGAGGTTGGTGCAAATAAATTAGCAAATACAGTGAAAGTTACCCTTGGACCTAAGGGAAGAAATGTTGTTCTTGATAAATCCTTCGGTTCACCCCTGATTACCAATGACGGTGTTACTATTGCTAAGGAAGTTGAATTGGAAGATCCCTTTGAGAATATGGGAGCACAGCTGGTAAAGGAAGTAGCTACCAAGACAAATGATGTGGCAGGTGACGGTACAACGACCGCTACGGTTCTTGCTCAGGCAATGATTTCAGAAGGAATTAAGAACCTGGCAGCAGGTGCAAATCCTATTATCTTAAGAAGAGGTATGAAGAAGGCTACAGAAGTTGCGGTTGACTCTATCTTAAAGATGAGTTCCACCTTAAAGGGCAAGGAGCAGATTGCAAGAGTTGCTGCGATCTCTGCCGGTGACGACGAAGTTGGCCAGTTAGTAGCTGATGCAATGGAAAAGGTATCCAACGACGGTGTTATTACCATTGAAGAGTCCAAGACCATGAAGACAGAGCTTGACCTGGTAGAAGGTATGCAGTTTGACCGCGGTTATGTATCCGCTTATATGTGTACTGATATGGATAAAATGGAAGCAAACCTGGATAATCCGTATATCCTGATTACTGACAAGAAGATCTCCAACATTCAGGAAATCCTTCCGGTGCTTGAGCAGATCGTTCAGACCGGCGCAAGATTACTTATTATTGCTGAGGATGTTGAGGGCGAAGCTCTTACCACCCTGGTTCTCAATAAATTAAGAGGAACCTTTACTCCAGTTGCTGTTAAGGCTCCAGGCTATGGTGACAGAAGAAAAGCGATGCTTCAGGATCTCGCTATCTTAACCGGCGGTACCGTAATCTCCGATGAACTGGGTCTTGACCTGAAGGAAGCTACCTTGGAGCAGTTAGGCCGCGCTAAGAGTGTTAAGGTTCAGAAGGAAAATACCATCATCGTTGACGGCGAGGGCGAAAAGAACGATATCAACCAGAGAATCGTTCAGATTAAGGCTCAGATTGAAGAAACCACCTCAGAGTTTGATAAAGAGAAATTACAGGAAAGACTTGCCAAGCTTGCAGGCGGTGTAGCTGTAATCCGTGTTGGTGCTGCAACCGAGACAGAGATGAAGGAAAATAAGCTCCGTATGGAGGATGCCCTTGCAGCTACTAGAGCAGCAGTGGAAGAAGGCATCGTTGCAGGCGGTGGTTCTGCGTACATTCATGCCTCCAAAGAGGTTGCTGAATTTGCCAAGGGCTTACACGGGGATGAGAAGACCGGTGCCAATATCATCTTAAAGGCCCTTGAGTCTCCTCTATACTGCATCGTATACAATGCCGGTCTGGAAGGTGCGGTTGTAATCAGCAAGGTTAAGGAAAGCGAGCAGGGTGTTGGCTTCGATGTACTGGCTGAAGAGTATGTAGATATGGTAGAAGCTGGTATTCTGGATCCTACTAAGGTTACAAGAAGCGCGCTACAGAACGCAACCAGCGTCGCCTCTACCTTATTGACAACCGAGTCCGTCGTTGCCAATATTAAGTCCAACGAGCCTGCAATGCCTGCAGGTGCCGGCGGAATGGGCATGATGTAAGCCGGTAACTCCAATTATATAAATGTATAATAAAGAGGCTGTTTCAATACTAATTGATTAATTAGTGGAGAAACAGCCTCTTCAGGTGTACGAAGAAAATATGTTCAATAATGAAAGAGAACAGCAGTAAGTAAGTCATTGTTATACTATGAATAGAAAGCTGCTGTAATATACATCATAAACTATAATCGAATATTTCAATCATAATAATCATCAATCCCATCACAGATTCCCTGGGCCAGCTTATCCTGATATTCTTCTGTCTGCATCAGCCTGTCTTCCTTCTTGTTAGACATAAAACCCATCTCAATAATACTAACCGGAAGGTTGCACCAATTGATGCCGCTCATATCATCTCTCGCGATGGCTCCACGGTTTTTGGCTTTGGTGCGCTTACACATGGCATCGACAATTGCTTTGGACAGAGCATAGCTGTCTTCACTCAATTCAGATACATAGAGATTATCCTCGGAAGGATAGAGGGTGCTGGTTCCACTGACACTGGAATTTTCGATGCCATCCGCGTGGATGCGGATAAACAGGTCGGCGCCACTTTCGTTAGCCAGCTCGGCACGTTCTTTATTGCTTAAGTTTACATCATGTGTTTCACGGATCATGAAGACGTCATATCCACGGCTAATCAGCTCTTCCTTAACCTTAAGAGCTATAGCAAGAGTCAGCTTGTATTCGGGAACACCCGTAGCGACGCCATGCGTTCCTGAGCTTACCTTTGCTTTTTTCGTTGCTGCGCCCGGACCGATGGGCTCCGTCTTGTTATTCCCCTTGCTCTGATGTCCCGCGTCGATCGCGATCATCCGCTTGTCCGTTTTATTATTTTTATTGGATTTGGTTTCCTTTTTCTGATCTTTGTCTGCTTTAGGGGTGGGTGTGATATTGGACTTAGAAATGTTTTTTTCTTTCTCTTTTTTTGACTGGGTGGCCGGTGTCGGTGCGTAAGCTGCCTTGGTTGGTGCTTCCTCTTTTGATAGGAGGGTAGGAGTGATATCTGCATCGGAAGAAGCATCCTCTGCCTCGGTTGGATTTAGCACTGCTTGCGCTGCATCCTTTTTCCCCATACAGGAAGTCAGAGAAAGGAGCACCAGCAGCAGAACACACAGTATCATCAGCAATTTATAGTCACGCATCATCGTATCATTCCTCCGCCATATTTTTTCTTTCATTATTATAATGAAAGAAAATGTTAAAAACAAGTCATTGCAGGAAAATGCCTGGATAAAAATCGAATAAAAATCGAATCTACAGACGTTACTGCTAATAATCTATTGACAGGTCTTCTATTATTGGATATGATTAGGCAGTACAATTAATATTATTATATTAAATGCTAGGGGAGCCCAGGGCTGAGAAGCGTGTCTGAATACACGCTGACCCTTACTACTTGATCCGGATAATACCGGCGGAAGGAAGCAATCAAGTGGCCCCCTCCGATGCAACGAAAAGGAGGATTTTTTTATGTTTCAAAAAGTATTTGATATTCTGGTAGTAACGGATGCGGAGTCCGGCAGCTATTCTCCGACGACAGCGGGGAATTTGACATTGTTTTTCGTAATCGCATTATTGTTTCTTGCTATGTTTATTTTCAGCGGAAGCGGTAAGAAGAAGCTGGATGCCAAGCAGTTGGCCTTTGCAGCGGTAGCAGTAGCCTTATCGGTAATCACATCGGTATTCACGGTGATTAATTTTCCCTTCGGCGGTTCCATTACATTGTTTCGTATGTTCTTTATCTGCTATATCGGTTATCTCTATGGTACCAGGACAGGTGTGTTAACGGGAATTGCCTGCGGGCTGCTGGATCTGATCCTGAAGCCTTATGTAGTACATCCGGTTCAGCTTCTGCTAGATTATCCCATTGCCTTTGGATGTCTGGGCTTGTCCGGTGTATTTGCAAAATCAAAGCTTGGAATAATCAAGGGCTATATCCTTGGTGTGGCAGGAAGATATCTATGCCATGTACTTACCGGTGTCATTTTCTTCTCAATCTATGCAGGAAGCCAGAACCCATGGATCTATTCCCTGGGCTATAATGCATCTTATATTGCACCGGAGGCGGTTGTGACACTGGTGCTGCTGTTTGTTCCCCCGGTTCAGGCCGCCTTAAACCAGGTCAAACGTCAGTTAGTATAAAAAGTAATTAAACCACTAAAATCAAGCTTCAACAGAGAAAGCCTTGAACGGCTTCCATATGATAAGACAAAGAGCGATCAGCTCTTGATCAAATCTTATAGGATAAGCCGGGCAAGGCTTTCTTATTAATATGATATCTGCTACTCTGCAAGTCTGGATACGGCAACGTAGATGCCTGAGATCTTATACCAGGTTGCCAGATCCACGACGCCGGTCTGGGGGAGATCGAAGGTCTGCTGAAACAACCTTACGGCATCCGCGGTTTTTTGGTTGTACTGTCCATCCACTGCAACCTTTGGAATAATAGTGTAGGTATCCGAGATCCGGTTGAGCTATTCCTGAAGCATTCTGACA
>JAEZFH010000269.1 GCA_023437885.1 Bacillota bacterium
GTACAGCACCAGGCATAATATTCCCCTCTATGTCTACGGCGGAGGCAGTAGTGTCACAAGAGGCGTGGAACCGATGAAGGGCGGTATTTCCCTGGATATGAGGCTTCGGTATAACAAGGTGCTTTCCTTTAACGAGATTGATCAAACCATTACCGTTCAGACAGGAATGTCCGGTCCCCAATTAGAAGCCGCCTTAAATCAGGCCCCTGCCCTGTATGGTGCAAAGAGAGCCTATACCTGCGGACATTTTCCCCAGTCCTTTGAATACAGCAGTGTCGGCGGATGGGTGGTAACCAGGGGTGCCGGTCAAAACAGCACCTATTACGGCTGCATCTCAGATCTTGTGATAGGACAAAAATACGCCACTCCCATCGGAACGATCCAGACAAGTCACTACCCGAGAGAAGCAACCGGTCCTGACTTAAATCAGATTATGATGGGCGGAGAAGGTGCTTTTGGTGTTTTGACAGAGGTAACCTTAAAGGTCTTTCGTTATATGCCTGAGAACAGAAAGAGATTTTCATTTATCTTTAAGAACTGGGAAACAGCCATGGAGGCTGCCAGAGAAATGATGCAGTGTGAGGCAGGATACTCTTCCGTTTTCCGGTTATCCGATCCGGAAGAAACCAGCTTAATGCTTCGTCTGTATAATGTGGATGAAACTCCTTTACAAAAAGTCTTTGACCTGCGGGGATACAAAGATATGGAACGTTGTCTGTTTCTGGGCTTCACAGACGGTGAGAAGGGCTTCTCTAAAAATGTAGCCAGGAATATGAAAAGGATTGCTAAACAGTACGGTGGTATGAGCCTGACCTCCTATGTGACAAAGAGCTGGGAAAAGGGCCGGTTCACCGACCCCTATCTCAGGGATACGTTAATGGATTTCGGTGTTATAACCGACACCCTGGAATGTACCGTGAACTGGTCCAATATGGCACAGGTGCACAGGGATGTCCGGGAAGTCTGCCATAAGCTGCCTAACACCATCGTAACCACTCATATGTCCCATTGCTATCCCCAGGGAGCAAACCTCTACTTCATCTTTATTACCAGGATGAGTGATGCAGAAAGCTTTAAGGCATATCACAGCAGTATTCTTGACGCCATTCAAAAATCCGGTGCCAGCATGAGCCATCATCATGGAATCGGAAAAATGTTTGCTCCCTGGCTGGAAGGTCAGATCGGCAGAAAGGAATTTGGAGTATTTAAGGTGCTTAAGAATTATTTTGATCCTGGATACAATATGAATCCTGGCGGAACCCTTGGACTGGATTTAAAGGAAGAAGAAAAAAGATTTTTGAAACCGGGGATGAAGAAATAATCATTTCGTATCCAAGACCGGGACGCAATAATCCGAAAAATATAATCCTCGGTTAAAGCATGCATTTGTTATTCACAGAGCACAATACCATTGCTACAATGCGCAAGCTTCACTTAAATCAACACTCGTTATTTGAGCCAAAATCAAGCGAAGCTTTTGCACTGTAGCACTGGGAATGCCTGGATTTGCTTTATTTTACAGCAACCGCTTCGAAAGTAATGTCCTCTTTGGAATTTGTGGGATATTTCCCAAATTGATAGCCTGAAGAAATTACAATATCTTTAAAGCCTATACTTTCAAGTATTAATTTGAACTCTTCTACTCCGTACCACCGTAACGGGAAATATTCCAACTCGGTTTGTACAAGCACACCTTCACGCCACTTTTCATACCGCCCATAGGAGACAGTATACTGATTTACATAATCAGCTTCCACAACCTTACCCTCTAATGTAATGGCATCTCCATTGGCGCACGTCCAGCTTCTTGTAGAAACAGTACCAATTGAAATATCCGTTTGCAGCGATAGATCTACAATTAATCGGCCGCCGTTAGCCAGATGCTTATAAAAGTTTTGTAATGCTTTCATTGAATCCTCTCTTTTATGCAGCAAAAGGAAGGTTCCTGCAGGTATTATAATTGCAGCGTATTTTGTATCCTGTGAAAATGACTCCATCTTTGCTTCAAAAAGTCTGGGCTTCAGATCTCTTTTTTTGCAATTGTCACGACAAATCTGCAGCATGTCTTTTGAGCTGTCAAATCCATCCACCTCCAAGCCTTCCTCCAGAAGCGGAATTAATATACGGCCGGTTCCGGTTGCAGGCTCCAGGATCGGTCCGTTACAAGACTTTAATCTCTCCTTATAAAATTCCACATCTCCAAAAGAATGACCAATTGGCTTATCCAAATCATATACTTCCGAAGATAATCTACCATAATAACTCAACATCTTTTATCACCCTTCTTCCAATCAAATAAGAAATGACTTCTCCTCATGTTTTTGGATACGCTCTTCCATGAACTCAATACGGGAACATTTACTCCCTGAAATTTCATGTCCGTATCCCAGTGTTCTTAACCCGTACGGTTACTTTATTATAACAGCTATCTTTTATAAAAGATGTTCCAGTTTTGCTAAATTAGTCTATGATCCTTCGACTATGGTCTTTAATAACGGATTAGTGATAAATTTATTTGAGTGCTTGCTATATTCGAGATATAATTGAGGCCATTTCCTCCGGAGACAGTATTACATCCTTTGTTGCCCATGTCAGCATTACATTCCAAAACCCGCCGATCCGATACGATAGTACGTATTCTCTCGGAAACTCCATAACACCATCGCTTATCAGCAGCTTTGTATGCTCTTTTGTGAAATCCTCAAACTGCTGAAAGAATAAATCACTCAAGCCACATTTCCTAATATTCCTGATAAAAGGTAAATGCCGGCTCCAGAATTCAAAAAAGATTTTTGCCGCCGTATATTTGCATGGGTTATCCAGCGCTGCATAGCTCTTAATATATTCCTCACCAAGCCGCCCTACATATTGCTCTAATACATCATTCTTTGAATCGAAATTACGGTAGAAGGTACGACGATCCAAATCGGCTTTATGGCATATCTGCGATACGCTGATTTTGTCATACTCCATCTCTTCCATTAAGTCCAGTAATGCCTGAATAATCCATTGCTGCGATTGCTTTGCTGTTGGATTGTTACTTTGCAGCATATCTATTCTCCTTCTCTTGAAACCGCTACAAAATTCTCTCCTTTGTAGCACTTGTTATCCCCTTATTGAAACTTTTCGTAAGCTTTATTATACTATACAAAACAAAGCGCTACAAGTGTAGCACTGCAAGTCTCAAACATAAAGGGGGAACATCTTTCATGGTAAGAGTAATAAAAATAATTGGTGTATTGGGCTTCATAACATGTCTCTTGATCATGTATATGACCAACCACGGAATACGCGGTATTCAGATATTTGACTCTGATTTTCGTCTGCTGGATATG
>JAEZFH010000313.1 GCA_023437885.1 Bacillota bacterium
CTTCTTTATTCCTTTTAAAAACGTAGTCATTTCATAAACCTCCTAATAGAAATCTAAAGCACCGGCTGCCAGCTCATAATCACATCAATCGCCGGAAATTTCAGGCATCCAGTAATTGCATATCTGGACTTAACGTGTACAGCGCTTTTCATTATAATAATTTCTGCCTGATCCCTTCTGCTATAGCCCCAAAGACGCCAGTACCGGAGTAATGAGGAGATCAATCAGTTTGATGCCTGCAAAGGGTATTGCCACGCCTCCCAGTCCATATATCAGCATATTGCGTGACAGCATCTTCTCTGCGCGCATCGGCCTGTACTTGACTCCCTTCATAGCAAGAGGGATCAGGATCGGAATAATGATCGCATTAAAAATTAAAGCTGAGAGAATTGCACTGTAGGTCGTGGATAATCTCATAATGTTCAGCATTTGCATCTGCGGTATCACTGCCATGAACATTGCCGGGATAATGGCAAAATATTTAGCTATATCGTTAGCAATACTGAAGGTTGTCAAAGAACCGCGCGTGATCAGAAGCTGTTTCCCGATCTCAACCACATCCAATATCTTGGTGGGGTCGGAATCCAGATCCACCATGTTTGCAGCTTCCTTCGCAGCAGTTGTCCCGCTGTTCATCGCAATACCCACATTGGCCTGTGCAAGAGCCGGAGCGTCGTTGGTGCCGTCACCTGTCATGGCTACAATCTTACCTTCGGCCTGCTCCGCTTTGATTGCAGCAATCTTATCTTCCGGCTTGCATTCCGCGATAAAGCTGTCTACACCGGCTTCCTGTGCGATGGTTGCTGCGGTCAGCGGATTATCACCGGTGCACATTATGGTTTTTATGCCAATCGCTCTGAGCCTTGAGAAACGCTCTACCAGGCCCTCCTTGATGGTATCCTTCAAATATATGACTCCCAGAATCCGGTTTCCGACGCATACGGTCAGAGGTGTTCCTCCCAGTTTGGCAACTTCATTGACCCGGACCTCCAAATCCTTTGGAATGGTACCGCCCAGCTCCTGTACATATCTCTGGATTGTATCGGATGCTCCCTTGCGTATCCTCGTGCCATCCAAAAGATTGACGCCGCTCATACGTGTCTGGGCCGTAAACTCCAGGAAGGTCATACCGGGAATTGCCTCCTGACGCTTTCCGCTCAGACGCTCCCCGAGTTCAATGACCGATTTTCCCTCCGGAGTATCATCTTTCAGGGAGCTGATCACCGAATAATGCATAAGCTCCTGTTCATTTGAATCACCTACGGGAATAAATTTTGCAGCCATACGGTTTCCGTAGGTAATGGTGCCGGTTTTATCAAGAATCATGGTATCCACATCTCCGCAGACCTCAACAGCCTTGCCGGACATGGCAATAACATTAAACCGCGTAACGCGGTCCATACCGGCAATACCGATAGCCGACAGCAATCCGCCGATGGTGGTGGGAATCAGACAGACCGTCAGGGCAATCAGCGTGGAGATCTGCAGACGGACCCCGCTGTAAACCGCAATGGGATAAAGACTGACCATGACGATCAGGAAAATAATCGTCAGGCTGACCAGCAGCGTGTTCAACGCGATCTCATTCGGTGTTTTCTTGCGGGAAGCACCTTCGACCAGCGAAATCATCTTATCGAGAAAGGATTCCCCCGGATTGGAGGTAATCTGGATTTTCAGCCAGTCACTGGTCACCGTCGTTCCGCCTGTGACCGATGCAAAATCACCCCCGCTCTCCTTTAGCACGGGCGCAGATTCTCCGGTAATCGCAGATTCATCCACTGAAGCAATTCCTTCCAACACCTCGCCGTCATTTGGTATCAGCTCTCCTGCCTTTACAAGCACAATATCACCCTTTTTCAGCAAACTGGCGCTGGTGATGGTTTCTTTGCCATCGTCACTCAGGATTCGGGCCTGCATATCCTTCTGTGTTTTTTTCAGGCTCTGGGCCTGTGCCTTGCCCCTGCCCTCGGCCACCGCTTCTGCAAAGTTGGCAAACAGCACCGTGATCAGAAGAATAACTGATACAATCGAATTATACAGCCGCAGATTGTTTCCCTCATCCCCGAACAGATCAGGAAAAAAGCAAAGCAGCAGCGTCACCATAAATCCTATTTCTACGACGAACATGACCGGGTTTCGCATCATATATCTGGGGTTCAGCTTTTTCAATGCCCCCAGCAGGGAGGATTTAAAAATATCCCCGGTCATAAATTTTGTTTTATTTTCTTTATTCACAATAGGTCCCTCCTTAATTCCACAAGGTCATATGCTCAGCAAACGGACCAAGAACCAATGCCGGAAAGAAAGTCAGTGCAGCAATGATAATTACCACCATAAGCAGTGCTATGGTAAATGTTCCGGTATCTGTTCTTAAGGTACCAATGGATTCGCTGACCGGCTGTTTCTGCATCAACGAGCCTGCGATGGCCAGTGAGATAATAATGGACAGATAACGCCCGAAGAACATAACCAGTCCCGTTGAGATATTCCAGAAAACCGTATTGTCTGCCAGCCCCTCAAAGCCGGAGCCGTTGTTGGCAGCCGAGGACGCATATTCATACAATACCTGCGTCAGTCCATGGGGACCGGGGTTGGTGATGCCCTCCAGCCCTGCCGGAATCGCAATTGCAATTCCCGTACCTGCTAAAATCAACAATGGATGGATGATAATTCCCAGTGCCGTCAGCTTCATTTCCCTTCCTTCAATTTTTTTCGCCAGATATTCCGGCGTACGCCCTACCATCAATCCACAAATGAAAACCGTCAGTATTACATACAAAAGCATGTTCATCAGCCCGACCCCCTTACCGCCGAATACAAGGTTGAGCATCATATTCATCAACGGAACCGAGCCGCCTAACGGTGTCAGGGTATCATGCATGGTATTAACAGAACCGGTGGTAAAGGCGGTGGTCACAGTGACAAAGGAAGCAGATTGAGCAATCCCGAAGCGTACTTCTTTCCCTTCCATGTTTCCCATGCTCTGACTTAATCCTGCCTGCTCCAGCAGGGGATTGCCGGTTTGTTCCGCAATAAAGCAGACCGCGGCACCCAGAACGAATATTGTGAGCATGACGGCAAAGAGAGGTCTGGCTTCCCTGCCGAGCAGGACCTTTTCTTCTTTGTTTTTCCCGGCATCCTTTTTACGGCTGCGAACCATATGACCAAAAGCAATTACACAAGACCCTGGCAAAAGCATCATGGAAAGCATTTCTATTATGTTCGTAAGCACATTGGGATTTTCAAAGGGCGTGGTTGAGTTAGCTCCAAGAAAGCCTCCTCCGTTGGTGCCCAGATGCTTTATCGATTCCAGCGCGGCAATGGGTCCCATGGCAATATCCTGAAATTTCCCCTCCATCGTCGGGACGGTTATCGTGGGTGACAGATTCTGCACAACCCCCTGGGAGACCAGCACCAGCCCTACCAGCAGGGAAAGCGGCAGGAACACTCGTGTCGTAATCCGGATGAGGTCCGCATAGAAATTGCCCATGGTTTTACCGGCAAGCCCCCGTACGAAGGCCATGGCAACCGAAAATCCGGTGGCGGCGGAAGTGAACATCATAAAGATGATGACTGTCATCTGGCTTAAATAAGTAAGAGCCGATTCTCCGGAATAATGCTGGAGATTGGTATTGGTGATAAAGCTGATCACTGTATTGAAGGCAAGGCTCGGCTCCATCGCTTGGATGCCGTTGGGATTCAAAAACGGAAGCCCCTGAATTCTTAGAATCAGATACCCGACCAGTACCATAATTGTATTGGTCGCCAGCATGGCCAAAGCATACTGCTTCCAATTCATTTCTTTTCTATCAATGCCGCAGATACGGTAAAGTGCATTGTCGATCCGGTCAAACACCGGATCTGCAAAGGTATGCTTTGCGTCCGCGATATGATAGAGGTATTTGCCCATCGGCAAGATTATGGCAATAAAGACTGCCAGTAGTAAAAGCATTTGTAGCATCTCTTCTTCTCCGCCTCTCTGCTAAAATTTTTCGGGATTGACCAGTGCATATACCAGGTACACCCCTAAAGCAACAATAATAATTCCAAGTAGTAACATAACATCAACCTCCTCTATGATTTTTTAACCTGGTATCCGCACCAATCAGCAAATAGCTTCACAAACAGAAAGCAGACTACAAGGATGCCAATCATTAAGAAATCCATATTCATTTCCTCCTATTGTTTATTTCTAATTCAGTGTATCATTTCTGTCATAAATTTGGGGTTAGGGTTTCCAGCAGGGGATTAAGACTAAATTAAGATTATTTTTCTAATACCGGGTTCAAGCCCAAAGAAAAAAACTAACCCATATCTTAAGTTAAGATATGAGTTAGTCTTAGCTGGTTTTTAGCTTATTTCATCCGGTTCTATGAGTTGATCTCATAGGAACTTCCCTCATCCGCTACCCGGAGCATCCGGTAGCCGACGCCAATATGGGTTTGAATGTACTTTGGCTGCGAGGGTGTTCTTTCCACCTTTTTTCGCAGGGTAGCCATAAAAACGCGCAGGGCTGGAATGTCACTGGCATAATTCCCCCATACTTCATGCAGGATATAATTATGCGTCAGCACTTTTCCTACGTTTTTTGCAAGCAGGCATAGAAGCTTGTATTCGATGGGAGTCAGGTGTACCTCTTCCCCCTCCAGCCAGGTGCAGCCTGCCGCGTAATCAATCTTCAAGCTTCCATTGATAAAGAACGACGCATCTCTTTGCAGCTTTTCGCTGTCATAGCGGACCCTTCGAAGGCTGACCCGGAGCCTCGCCAACAATTCTTCCACGCTGAACGGCTTTGTCAGGTAGTCATCCGCACCGGCATCCAGCGCATCGATTTTATCACGATCTTCACTGCGTGCGCTGACCACAATAATGGGCATATTGGACCATTCCCGAACCCTTTTAATAATTTCCACACCATCCATGTCAGGAAGCCCCAGATCCAGAATCATTATATCCGGCTGGCTGGAAACAGCCTCAATAATCGAACGTTCTCCCGTGTCCGCCGTATGATACAGATATCCTTGTGTCTCCAGTGTCGTGGTAATCAGCTTTCGGATCGGCTTATCATCCTCCACCACAAGTATCAAGGGTTTATTCATGAACAATCACCTCCTCCACCTGCAGGGTAAAGCAAAATACCGTACCCTGAGGAATATTATCCCTTACATAGATTTTACCGCCGTGGGCATCAATGATCGATTTGCACAGATAAAGCCCCAGACCCAGGCCGCGTCTGCCGTCACCGCGGATATTATTGGCTGTATAAAACATATCGAACAGCGTACCCTTAACTTCGTCCGATATGCCGGGACCATCATCAGCAATTTCCACCAGCACCATCCGGTTTTTCCTCCTTGCAGATACCGTGATATGAGATCCGGGCGGTGTATTTTTATTAGAATTATCCACATTATTAATCTGAACCTGAA